>JACIWT010000003.1 GCA_014360825.1 Chloroflexota bacterium
CTGATCCAAAACCACAAAGGCCATTGTGAGGAGAATGCACATGTCGAACGCTCTCACCGCACCGATGACGATGAATTCTACATCCCCAGAGCGCTTGCTATTCACAGCGAGCGGGATTTGCTCGACGAAGCCCTGGGCTATCTCTACTACTACAACAACGTACGAGAACACTCCTCCCTGGGCTACCAAACACCTTTTGCCCACCTCAAGGAGCAATTGCCAGAGATCGATGAGAACATCAGGTTGGTCGTACCTTTTATGCTCGACAAAGTCGCCGTTGAACTAGGCCCTTGGAGTGGATACCATGTGCTGGCACAGCACCCAAATGACTCGCACCGCTGAGGAAACCATCACTAGTGATTGCTCTCCCTTGGGCCATTCGCCCGATCTACCCACTTGCGAAAAAGGTCCGTTGGAGTATAATGACCTCTGAAGAAATCAATCTTTGGATAGGGGGAAAGAATGGGTGGTCCTAAGATCGCATTCTATATCGGCCCTATTGGCATTGCTTGGTATGGCATTATCTTGGTCGCTGCGACGTTAGCAGGAACCACAGTCGCCGCTTACGAGGCCAAGCGTCGTGGCGACAACCCAGATCACGTCTGGAATGGTGTTCTGTTGGCGTTGGCCTTCGGCATGATCGGGGCGCGGTTGTATCATGTCCTCTCAGCGTGGGACTATTACAGCCGGAACCCGCTCCAGATATTCAACACTCGCACTGGGGGGTTGGGTATTTTCGGGGCCCTTGCTGGCGGCTTGCTGGCGCTGTGGATCTACACTCGACGCAATAATCTGAGTTTCTTTCACTGGGCTGACATCGCTGCGCCGGGAGTCGCCCTGGCTCAAGTCATTGGCCGTTGGGGCAATTTTGTTAACCAGGAACTCTATGGTTACCCGACTAACGTACCCTGGGCCATCTACATTGACCCAGCCCATCGCTTACCCGGCTTTGAGAGTTACGAGCGCTTCCACCCGACTTTCCTCTACGAATCATTGTGGAGCCTGGGCAATTTCCTCTTCCTGATGTTCGTGGCCCGTCGGTTCAAAGAACGCCTCCTCGATGGCGACGTCTTTTTACTCTATTTCATCAACTATGGTGTCGGGCGTTTCCTGGTGGAATTCCAGCGACCAGATGCCTGGCGCATCGGTGGCATTGCTACTGCCCAGATTGTGGGGTTAGTGGCTGCCGCAGCATGTTCCGTAGTCCTGTGGCATCGGCACCGCGCCCTACCGCATCGGACAACCGAGCACGAGGGCCCAAGCCTGTAGGTGTGGGCAGGGGGCATCCGCTGGGCCCCAGGCGAAGTTTGGAACGATGCCATGAAAAAGCAGCGATTGTGGGCCATCCGGCTGACACTTATGCCGACTCTGGCGGTGAATCTCCTGTCCGGGCTCTCATGGGCTCTGGCTCCCGAGGCCGTCATGCCGGGCTTCGAGGTGGAGGGTATCGGTGGGCGGGTGTTGGTACAGGCATTCGGCATCTCACTTGCCCTCTCCACAATGCCGTATGTTGCGGCATGGTCGAATCCATACCGCCATCTGCTATCTTTCGTTTACGTCCTACTATTTCAATTGTTGGGGACGTTGGCGGAGATAGTGGTTATCACCACCCTGCCACCTGGGCATGAGGTATTGCGAACCACAGGGAAATTATTCATTACCGTAGATGGAGCAGGGTTTCTGCTCCTGTTAGTAGGCTTTGTTCTGACGTGGCAGGGCCGAGGGAAGCGAGTTTGAGTCTGCGAAGACGAACTTGTTGATCTTAGAAAACGAGAGAGAATAGAGGGTGTAATGAGAATCCACGATCCATTGTCAGAGGAACTTGTTTTGGTGCGTGGTTTGCTACCCAGCCTGGTGGCAGCGATGGAACGCACTGTACCCTACGCTGCTGCCTGGGTCTCACGCATGCAAGGGCTCCAGATCATAGTGAGCGACCGCGAACAACATATCGCTGAGGTACTGCCCAGCCAGGGCGCAGTCTTCACCGCCTGGAACGGCGAGTTTCTGGAAGAAGCGGCTACTAGTGATCTAAGCCGTGGGATACTCGAGAAAACCGCCCTCGATCTGGCAAAATGCATAACCTTCAGGCACGGGGCCGACGGCATCGACCCTGGCGACGCACTTACACAGGAGTATGTAACCCGAGTGAAGATGTGGCCCAGCGACCTCTCGCCTCAAGAGCGCCTGGAGTTCTGCATCGATTTGCATGCCCGCACCCGGCGACTTGACCCGCGCATCATCAATGTACAAGTGCGCTACACCGATGGCGCGATAGCCACCGTCTTCGCCAATCGGGCAAAATTGCTTTCCCAATTTGTGCAGCGCGTGCGACTCCTGGTTCTCGTGATGGTGAGCGATGGCGAGAAAATGCGCTACGACTATCTTTCCCGCGACGGTACTGGCGGCATGGAATTGCTAGAGGTCAGCGACGACGACTTGCGGAGGCTATGCGACACCGCCGTAGCACTTCTATCTGCTGAAAGAATCGAACCGGGCTTCTACAATGTAATCTGTACACCAGACGTGTCTGGCGTGATGGCGCACGAAGCCTTTGGTCACGGCGTGGAGATGGACATGTTCCTGAAAGATCGTGCCAAATCACGGGAGTTCTTGGGTAAGCGCATTGCCCCGCCACATGTGAATATCCTGGATGATCCTTCGTATCCGGGTGGCTTTGGCAGTTACTTTTTCGATGACGAGGGGCAACTTGCCTCCCCCACATACATCATTCGCGATGGTATCTTCGAGCGTGGTCTAACTGACCTGTACTCGGCGCATGTCTTAGGTTTTCCGCGCAGCGCCAATGGCCGCCGTGAGAGTTTCGCGCGCAAAGTCTACGCCCGGATGTCCAATACTTTTTTCGGAAGGGGAACCACACCGGTAAGCGAAATGGTCGCCAGCATGGAACGGGGCATCTACCTCAAGCATGTCTCCAGTGGTATGGAAGACCCCAAGGGGTGGGGTGTGCAACTGACATGTCACTATGGCGAGGAAATAGCGAATGGCAAGCCAACAGGACGGCTCTTCCACCCAATCGGTGTCACTGGCTACGTGCCAGACGTGCTGAACAGCATTAGCATGGTGGGCAACGACTTTGCGCTGGATGGTGGAAATTGCGGCAAGGGGCACAAAGAATGGGTGCCGGTTTCATCAGGCGGTCCACATCTGAAAATGAAAGTGAGATTGGGGTGATGTTAGATAGTGTAGCAGAATTACTGAATGAGCAACGTGGTGTAGATGATTGGTTAGCCCGCGAAATTGAGAAAACCAGCACCCAGGTCTATATAATAGGCGAACGGCCCGAAAGCCGACGCACCGTGTTCAACCACTTGGTCCAGGTAAAGGTATTTAATGATCACGTGGCTCCAGATACCGGTGACCGAAGCCGTGGCTCTGCTGTTTTCACTGTCCTTTCCTCAGACAAAGATAACGTACCTACTAAGATAGCCGATGCTGTTTCCATCGCTCGACTGACACATAACCAACCGTATGGTCTTCCTGGTCCCGCAATGTATCCAGAGGTGCCCATCGTGGATGAAGATATATGCCACGCACCGTTGGACGTCGCTGAGCGACTTACTGAACAGTTGCACCGTGCCTTGCGTGATGAGAAAGGCGTCCGACTTTCTAGCGCGGAAATTTTTGTCCAATCCTCACACTTGCATCTGCGCAACAGTCGGGGTATTGACGCCGTTATGGACAGCACAAGCCTATTGCTTGACCTAGTGCTCCTTGCGCGTAGAGACAATGGCGAAATGGAGTCACATGTTGCTCTGGAACGCCGCCGTAGCGCTGACCTCGACATCTCTGCCCTGGTGCATCGCTACGCCCAATATGCCCGGGATTCGTTGGAGGCTATCCTCCCCGCGACCGGTCGCTATCCCGTTGTGGTGAGCCACGAGGCGCTCGCCGAACTATTGTTTGGAGAGGGCTCCTCGCCGCTTGTGTTCCGCACTGCAGCGGAGCAGAAGTATCAGAAAGTAAGCCCTCTGGAAGTGGGTGAGAGCATCTTTGGCACAATTCAGCCAACCGGCGATCCCATTACTTTCTACTCTAATGCTGTCCTGCCCTACGGCATGCGTAGCTGTCGCTTCGATGAGGAAGGATTACCAGGCCAGAGAGTTATCATCGTGGAAAGCGGCACGTTGCGACACTTTTGGGCCCCTCAACGCTACGCTGAGTATCTGGGCGTCTCGCCCACCGGTATTTTTGGCAACCTGGAGATGGTTGGAGGCACCACGCCGATGGCTGACCTATTGCACAGCGACGGACGTATGTACCATCTAGTGGGTTTCTCGGCCATGAATCCGGATCCGATCACCGGCGACTTTGTGGGCGAGATCCGCCTGGGATATGAGATAAACGGCAACCGCAAAAGGGCCATCAAGGGTGGCTCAGTCAGCGGCAACTTGTTCGATGCCCTTGCGACAGCGCGGCTCTCAGAGGAGTCAGTTTTTCTGGGTAACTACCAAGGCCCCGTCGCGGTACTTTTCCCCTCATTGACCATCTCTGGTGCGTAAATAGTCGTCAGAGATACAATTCGGTTTCTTAGGGGTTTGCAATTCGTTTCTACTATTCTGTAACGCTGTAGATCAGTTTTGCCAAATGTACATAAATATGCTATAATAAAATTAAATAAATGTTCAAAACAGGAGTCTGAGATCACACGCCACGCGGCGGGTCAGCGGAACAATGAATTAGGAGATTGCGTTTACAAATCATAAGATGAGTCCCTAACTTTGGGGCAAGGAGGAACAACAATGACGGAAACAACAAGGACCCCATCGAAAAGCACCCGCCCCGTATCCCCCCTATGGCTAGCTCTCCTGATTGGCGCTATGGTTTTGGCTGTGGTGGCGTCACCACTGACCGGCTCAGGAGCAGCATCGGCTCAGGAGTATCTTCGCTGGCGCGGCGAGTACTACGACAACGAGGCACTTCAGGGAACCCCCCGACTAGTTCGCTACGAGAATGAGATCAAGTTCCGCTGGGGGTCTGGCCGACCTGCCGCTGACTTCCCGAAAGACCACTTCTCTGCCCGTTGGACCGCCATGGTCTTTTTCGAGCCCGGGCGCTACCGCTTCAATGCCTATGTGGATGATGGCGTGCGCGTGTGGTTGGACGGCCAGGAAATCCTCAGCGCCTGGTACAGGCAGCCAGTGACCCTCTATCGCACCATCGTGGAAATCTCTACTGGATACCACGACTTGAAAGTCGAGTATTTCGAAAACATCGGCGATGCCATCTGCGAGGTGTGGTGGGAGAAAGAGGCTCCACTGCCTCCCCACGAGGGCGAACTATGGAGAGGGGAGTATTTCGACAACCGTGATCTCAATGGTTTCCCCGTCTTAGTTCGCAACGACTCCGAGGTCAACTTTGACTGGGGCTACGCTGCGCCTGGCCCTGGGGTTCCCGCCGACAATTTCTCGGTGCGCTGGACCCGCTATATGTGGGTGGAGAACCGAACGACTTTCACCTTCTACGCTCTGCACGACGATGGCTTGCGTATGGCGGTGGATGGGTCCTGGATCATCAATGCCTGGTACGATCAGCGCCCGACCACGCATCAAGCGACCGTAACTCTCGACCGGGGCTGGCACACGTTACAAGTGGACTACTACGAGCACACCGAGGTGGCCATCGCGAAAGTGTGGTCTACACCGGGGATCGGGCCTGGGGTCACCCCAAGTCCCACTGTCTGTCCGAGTGAGGTCGTCATAGACGATTACTATGGCTCGGGCTTCTACCGGTACGGCCCGAACGAAGGTTGGTTCTCCGGTTGGGTGGGGTACCAGGGACACGTCTATTGGACGTATAACAGTTATTCCGACGTGATCAACTACGCTCGTTGGAAACCCAACCTGGTCTGCCCGGGCAACTATGAAGTCTATGCCTACATCCCCCGCCAGTATGCTGATACGACTGGAGCGCGGTATCAGATACACCATAGCGGGCAAGACCACTACAAGGTCGTCAACCAGTCCATCTACTTCAATCAGTGGGTCTCGCTGGGTACATATTACTTCACCGCTGATGGCAGCGAGTACGTCCAATTGGCTGATCCGACCTACGAGTACTATCTTTCACGCAAACTCGGGTTCGATGCCATGAAGTTTGTGCGGCGAGGTGCACCAGCCGCCACGCCTGTGCCAACCGTGACCACTATACCTACGGCGGGGCCTACACCCACTGCAACCAGCACGAGCGCACCGATACCTGTTTGCACACAACCTCTGGTTGGTGGCTTCGCGACGGTTTGGAATACACACTCCGAGGTCCGGACTGGATTGGGCTGTCCCATTGCCCCTGAGGCCAGCATCCAAAGCGCCGAGCAGACCTTTGAGAATGGCTATATGTACTGGCGCGCTGACCTTAGCTACATATACGTGCTGTACACAAGCGATCACACTTGGGCCCAGTACGTAGACTATTGGCATGAAGGCGATCCGGAGTGGGATCCCAGCATCGTCCCACCCGCTGGCCTCTACCAGCCCAAGCGGGGCTTTGGCAAGGTGTGGCGTGAGCAGCCTGGCGTGCGCAGCAAGATCGGCTGGGGCACTATCGAGGAACGCGCTCTATCTGCTGCCTACCAGTCATTTGAGCACGGCCTCATGATCTGGAGCGCCACGCAGGGCGTTTTTGTGCTATACGATAACCATACCTGGGCAAAGTATTAGGATTCGACACGCTCTTTAGACAGAGGCGGGGTTAAAAGCCGGCTCAAAATTGGCTCGGCCGTAGGGTTTTACCTAAATCATGTGCGATGGGGATGCAACTGCAAGGGTTGCATCCCCAAAGATGATGCCTGGTGAACTAAGAGCCAGGCATTTTTGGGATAGGCTCCTGAGAGTCATGCAAACCAACATCCTGCTTGTCGAAGACGAAATAACCCTTCTCGATACTCTAAGATATAATTTGGAGAAGGAGGGCTATACTGTCTCCACAGCCACCGATGGTGTACAGGCACTGGAGATAGCCCGCCGTGACAAACCTGACCTCATCATTTTGGACATCATGCTGCCCGAGTTGGATGGGCTTTCAGTCTGTCGGATCTTGCGGAAGGAAATGAGCGTGCCCATTATCATGCTCACTGCCCGCGGCGGAGAGGTGGATAAAATCATCGGCCTGGAAAGCGGGGCCGACGATTACATTACCAAGCCCTTCAGCCTAGGAGAGTTTCTGGCACGCGTCCGTGCTGTGTTGCGCCGGGCACCATCAACCCCCGCGGATCGCTTGGAATCAGGGGACCTCGTCGTGGATCTCATCGGCCGCCGGGCTTACCTCGGAGATAAGGAGCTGAACCTAACCCACAAAGAATTCAGCCTCCTTGTGGAATTGATGCGTCATAAAGGCGTCGCTCTCTCCCGGGACCTGTTGCTTACGCGGGTATGGGGCTATGAGTATTACGGTGACAGTAGAACGGTGGATGTACATATCCGCTGGCTGCGAGAAAAGATCGAACAGGATCCCTCCGTTCCTCAGAGAATCCAGACCATTCGCGGCATTGGCTATCGTTTCGAGGGATAGGCTATGGCCGCGAATTGGTTTTATCTCTTTGCCCTAATCGCTGGGCTCCTTCTGGCTTATGCCTTCTACCAACTGCACTGGCTCAGGCGACGCCTCGCTGCGGCTGGAGAACACGTCGCCGAATTGACCCATGATCTTCAGGCTGAAGCAGTGAGAACTGCCTTCTACCAGGGTCAGTTGGAAGCCATCGGCGATGCCATTTCAGATGCTCTCTTCGTTGTGGATGAATCCCGCTGCGTGATCTCTCTGAATGAGGTCGCTGCTAACCTATTCCCGATCGAACACCCTATCGGCCGTCCGTTCATCGAGGTAATCCGCGACCACGAGATCCATCAGTTACTCGGGGAAACCTTGGCTGGACATGTAGGCCTCGTTCGCCAGATTTATTTAGATGACCGCGTGTTCCTTGTCCGCGCTGTGCGCTTCAGATCGGACGGGAGCAAAGGAGCAGTTATCACTCTTCGTGATATCACTGAATTAACCCGCTTAAGCCGCGCCCGCCGCGACTTTGTCGCCAATATTTCTCATGACCTTCGCACACCCTTGACCACCATTCGCCTTTTGGTAGAAACCTTGCAGCGCGGTGCGGCAGGCGATAAAAAGCTCTGGTCACAGTTGGTGGAGCGTATTTCCGCTGAGGTGGACATGTTAGAGCGGCTGGCGCAGGAGTTACTCGACCTCTCGCAACTGGAGTCTGGCAAGGTGCTGCTGAAGTTGACCCCCGTGTCTTTGGCACAGGTAGTAGATGAGGTAATTGATCACCTGGCCTCTCTGGCCGAGAGGAAAGGAATAACTGTTTCTTCGAAAGTAACGCCCTCCAGCCTGGCGCTGGCTGACGGCGAGAAATTATCACAAGTGCTCACCAATTTGATTCACAACGCCATCAAATTCACGCCGAACGGGGGGCGCGTTGTGGTGGACGCACAGGCCAATGATGAATGGTTGCAGGTGAGCGTAGAGGATACAGGCATTGGCATTCCGGCACAGGAACTGCCGCGCATCTTTGAGCGTTTCTACACAGTAGACCGCGCCCGAAGGCGCGCCGATAGCGGCATGGGGCTCGGCTTGGCGATCGCCAAACACATTGTGGAAGCACACGGGGGCAGAATTTGGGCTCAGAGCGACGAAGGCCGTGGCTCGACGTTCTACTTTACAGTGCCCCGGGCCGAACCATCTTCGTCTCCGGAAAGCGGGGCATAACCCAAATCGCTGCTGGTATTGCGGCGATGGGTCGCATTCTGATCACAACAGTGCCCGCCCGGCCTCCATAGCCGCCTCGTATACCCGCATAAGTGGCTCCCCCGACTCCCGGGCCAGGCGCGCACAATCCTCATATTCAGGTGAGGCGCTGACTGGCTGTCCGGCCAGGTATTTCACTTTGATTCGTACCGGACCCCAGGGAGTTTCCACGGTTTGATCGCTCGTCCTCCAGGCTACATGGCGCTGCAGACGAGTTTGACGCAGGCCAAGGGTGGTGGTCTCCTGCAATATGATCTCTGCGACTGCCCCCACGCGCTCTGGTGTGGCTAGGGCGGATAACAGAATGCCAGGTCGGTTCTTCTTCATCTGGATGGGCGTGAACCACACATCCAACGCCCCAGCAACCAAGCACCGTTCCATTGTGTAACCCAACACCTGGCCCGTAGTGTCGTCCAAATTACACTCTAAGAGCACAACCTCATCGCGCTCTGCTATCTCTAATAGCGGTTCTCCGAGGACCACACGGACTGCATTTGTCCACGGCAGTTCTCGGTCTCCAAAACCGTAGCCCACCCTGTGCACGCTCATTGAGGGTTGATCGAAAGTGGCGAACTCAGCGAGCAGCGCAGCTCCAGTCGGTGTAAGGAGTTCGGTCTCCACAGGGGTAAACTGGATTGGCGCTCCCACTTCGGCCAGTATCTCTAATGTAGCCGGGGCGGGGATGGGCAAAGGTCCGTGTGCCGTTTCCACCATTCCGCTGCCGGTGGGGAGGGTCGAGGCATAGACTGTGTTCACGCCCAGTCGGTGAAGTCCGACGACGAAGCCCACCACATCCACAATGCTATCCACGGCGCCGATTTCGTGGAAGTGTACTTCATCGAGCGGAATGCCGTGCACCTTCGCTTCAGCCCGAGCCAGCCGCTCAAATACGGCGATGGCACGTGCAACCACCTGAGGGGCGAGTGTGCTCTCTTGGATAAGCGCACGGATTGCCCTTAAATCACGGTGCGGTTGGTTAGTGCTCTGGTCTACGGTCACGCGCAGTTTCGTGCCGCTTACACCACGCCGCACTTGCCGCTCCGTCGAAAGCGTGTAGCCCCCCAAAGGCAATTTCCCCAGTTCTGTCTGTAGGATATCAAGCGATAACCCGGCATCCACCAAAGCACCCAGTAACATATCGCCGCTCGCGCCTGAGTAGCAGTCGAAGTATGCGATTACCCTATCTGGCAATTTTCACCCCCTTCGCGCCGCCGCGACGCGGTTAGCGATCCGCGCCGCCACTGCCCCCGCGCCGATGCCATTGTCAATGTTCACCACGCACAACCCTGGCGCACAGGTCTGTAGCATTGAGAGCAGCGCTCCCACGCCCTCGCCACCCAAGCCGTAGCCCACGGACGTGGGCAGTCCGATCACTGGTATATCTACCAACCCTGATACCACCGAAGGCAGTGCCCCATCCATTCCTGCAGCGACGATGAGCACGTCCACGCCTTCCTCTTTCACCATATGCTCCAGAGGCCCAAAGAGGCGGTGCAGCCCGGCCACGCCCACATCGTAGGCGTTGTAAACGGCGCAACCAGTCTCGCGGCAGACGAGTGCGGCTTCTTCGGCGATGGGTACGTCGGCCGTCCCTGCAGTGATGATGCCCACCCTCCCGCCAGTTCGTGGCACCGATTGCCCACTCCTGCGGAGGATTGCGGCTCGGGGCGCAGCATACCATTCAAACATTGCATCTGAACTGAACTCAGTTCTGAGCCGTGCCTCCAATGTTGGTGGCACGCGGCTGATGATAGCCCGGCCCTCTTGTTCGAGAAAACGCCGCGCGATGACGATGACTTCTTCCTCCGCCTTACAATCGGCCAAGATGATCTCGGGTATGCCACACCGTTCGGTGCGCCCGAAATCTGGACAGGCAAAATCGTTCGGTGTCTGTATTTCACTACCTGTTGAGGACATCGTTCATGCTCCCTGATTTGAAAGCGCCCAAATCCAGCGCTACATATATGTAGCCCAGCTCGCGCAAACGCTGCACAACGCGTTGTCGATTGCCTTCCGCAGCGAGGAGTGGAATAGCCTGGGGTTCGACCTCCAGTCGGGCAATGGCGTCATGGTGACGGACGCGCACTTGTCCCAATCCGAACTCACAGCGCAGGAACTCTTCTGCTGCTTCGACCCGGCGTAACGCTTCTGCCGTCAGCGGCGTGCCGTAGGGAAAGCGCGATGCCAAGCAGGCCATGGCTGGCTTGTTCCAAGTAGGCAGGCCACGTTGTTTGGACAAAGCACGGATATCGGCTTTTGTTAATCCGACCTCTGATAGCGGTGCCCGCGCCCCCGATTCTCTCGCCGCCTCTATGCCAGGGCGGTAGTCACCCAAGTCGTCCGCATTCGCGCCATGGATTACGTGACGCAACCCTCTCTCTCGTGCTATCTCCCACAGCCGGGTCATGAGTTCTCGCTTGCAGTGGTAACAACGGTCCGGCAAGTTTCGGGCGAACTGTGGATTATCTAATTCATTGGTCTTTATCACTTGGTAGGTCGCCCCCAGGTGTTTGGCCACTGCTTGCGCCTCCTCCAATTCGCGGCGTGGATAGCTCTCCGAATCGGCGATGACCGCCAGGACGTTCTGTGGTTTCAACACTTCAATACACACTGAAAGCAAGTACGTGCTATCTACGCCGCCAGAGTAGGCCACTACCACGCTCCCTAATTCCTTCACAATACTTCGTAATCTCGCTAACTTCTCGTCTTCACCCATTGCTGTGTATCTCCTCACCAAAGCAAAGACCACCGCCCCCGGCCTCCTGGCCAGGTCGGTGGTCTTCATGACCACGTTCTCCAGCAGATCCCTTATGTTGCTCGGGTTATAGGTTGGGAACCCTTTTCAGGCTTGGCTCACTGGCGGACTCAGTCTCGCCTGACGCACGATTTCATCAATGGCAGACTCGATGTGTTCGCCCAGCGACTTGGGCTCAATGCCCATAATTTGCAGATGCGACTGTTCCACCGGCAATAGAAGTTTCACGCCGGGCGCGGCTACCACTGTTTGGGCGATCTCGGGTGTGATCTCGCCCAGCATTGAATTGGGGATCACGATGCCAATCGGCCCGACGATGAAATCCGCCGACTGCACAGTAACGCGGATGGCATTCTCCCCACTCGCACCTCTATTAGCGCGGGCTTTTAGCATACGCTCCGTGGCGATGGCATTCGTGCCCAGAGCGATAATTTCCACCTGACGCGGCAGGGCACTTCGGAGGCGGCTTACTATCTCGGCTCCCAAACCCCCGCCAAGCCCATCAATCACGGCCACAACGATTTCCCCCCGGCCTTTTTCCATAAGCCTGTCTCCGATTCGGAATTATAGCGTGAGTAAATGTCGGCGGTCAAACACGCGATAGTCATCTGTGTTAAACAGACTTAACACAAATTTAAGGACGAATTAAAAAACAGTTAAACGGCATTTAAATGTACAGTGATATGATGGTGTTGCCAAAAGAACAACTGGATCAAAAATCGTGCAAACACACAGTGAGGAGGAAACAGAACAATGTTTCACAAGATCGTACGAATAGGTCTGGTCGCATTTGTAGTGCTCGGCCTTGTTGCGGGATGCGGCCCCGCTGCCACACCAACCTCGGCCGTCCCAACCCAGACCCCCCGCGTCATCGAGGGGCTTGTCACACCGACGCCGGAGCCAAAGCCTGCTCCCGGTTCCATTGCCTTGAACGGTGCTGGTGCAACTTTCCCGTGGCCAATCTATACGGAGTGGATTTTCGCCTACCAGTATGTTGATCCTTCTGTAACGATCAATTACCAAGGCATTGGTTCTGGCGGTGGAATTAAGGCGATCAAGGACGGGACCGTGGACTTCGCTGGTTCTGACTCGCTCTTGAAAGAGGAAGACTATGCCGAAAAACCAGATTTGCAGATGCTGCCTATCCTCGCGGGTGCTGTAGTTCCTATCTACAACCTTATCGGGAAAGATGGCGAGCCTATCCAAGACCTGATCTTGGATATACCAACACTCGTTGACATCTACATGGCCAAGGTCACGAAATGGAACGATCCGAAAATTGCGGCCCTAAATCCAGACCTGAGGGACAAACTCCCAGATGCGATCATCACTGCCGTGCACCGCTCCGATGGCTCTGGCACCACTGAGATTTTCACTACTGCACTAGCAGGTGTAAGTGATGAATGGGAAAACAGCGTCGGCGCTGGTAAGGCTGTGGAATGGCCAGTGGACAAAGCAGGGAATGGCATCGGAGGCAAAGGTAATCCAGGAGTCGCTGCGGCGGTGCAGAACACGCCCAACTCCATTGGCTACGTCGAACTGAGCTACGCGGTCTCGAACAATATTCCGTTTGCCAAGATGGTGAATGCCGCCGGCAACGTAGTGGTAGCCAATGCTGAGACTCTTCAGTCTGCCATGTCGGACTTCGGCACAGCCTTCGACGAAAGGCTCACCATCAAAAGCATCAGCAATGGCCAGGGCCCATATTCCTGGCCTATCTGCGGCTACACTTACCTCATCATAACTATGGAGCAGTCGGATTGTGCTAAAGCCAAGGCGTTACTCAACTACATTCGGTGGTCTTTGACCGATCCTGGCGCGGCCAAGCGTGCAGCGGACCTGGGATATGCCACCATACCTGAAGCGGTTCGCGATCTGGTACTCTCCAAACTGCAAGAGGTGAAATGCAACGGTCAGCCTGTGCTGTCCAGTGAGTAAACGCTCCATTGATCGAAAAGAAATACAAATGCACCGATATGTTGGGATAGCCCCGCGGCGTGTGGCGGGGCTATCCCCAGACGTGCACAAGTGAGGGAGTCACGCGATGTCAGTTTCTCAAAGAACGCTGAGGAAAGTGAACGGGCCATTTGCCGCTTTTGGTCGATGGCTCCACCACGGTGACACCCCCTGGCGGCTGTTGACCTTTGTGATGGCGCTCTGTATCCTATTGGTAGTGGTGGCGATAGGAGTATCACTGTGGCAACAATCTCGACCAGCCCAGGTCGCTTTCGGTTGGCAGTTCCTCGCTCCTACCCAAGATGCGTCGTGGAACCCAGTGCTGGACAAGTTCGAGGCCTGGCCCTCCATCTACGGTACGCTGGTGACATCGCTTATCGCAGTGGTTCTGTCAGTGCCGGTGAGCATTAGTGTGGCCATTTTCCTGACCGAACTTTGCCCTGCTTGGCTGCGCACACCCCTGGGCCTCCTTATCGAATTACTGGCTGCGGTCCCTAGTGTTGTCTACGGTCTGTGGGGCATGTTTGTATTCTTGCCAACGGTTGTAACCCCAATTGGTCAATGGCTGGAAAGCGCTCTGGGAACCCTCCCGATTCTCGACGGACTTTTCTCGGGACCCGTGCCGCTCTCAGGCCTCAGTCGACTGGGTGCTGGCTTCATCCTCGCGATCATGATTCTTCCCACGATCTCGGCTGTCTCACGGGATGTGTTGCTGGCCATTCCGCGAGCACAACGCGAGGCCTCACTCGCCCTCGGCGCGACACAATGGGAGACGATCTCGCAAGTGCTCATCCCCTACGGACTTTCCGGTATCCTCGGCGCTATACTTTTGGGCTTGGGCCGAGCGCTCGGCGAAACAATGGCGGTGACCATGGTAATAGGCAACAGTCTAGAACCCACATCTTCGCTTTTGCGCCCCGGCTCCACAATGGCCAGTGTGATTGCGAACGAGTTTGCAGAAGCAGTCAGTACACTGCACTCGAGCGCTCTGCTCGAGATAGGGCTCATTTTGTTTGCGATGACCCTCCTATTGAATGCGATAGCCCGGTTGCTCGTGTGGAGCGTCGCCCGACGAATCCCACAGGAGGCGTGCGCATGAATGGCACTTTGCTGAGGACAAGATCAGGCTTACTCAACCCCAGAGCGCGATATCGTGCTCGATGCTTCAGCAACAGGTTCATGATGTTTCTGATGGGTTTGGTGACCGCATTGGCGTTTGTGCCATTGGTATGGATTGTGACCTATGTAATGGCAAAAGGTGGTCGCTACCTGAACCCAGCGTTCTTCACTCAGCTCCCCAAACCGATGGGTGTAGAAGGCGGCGGCATACTACATGCGATCGAGGGTACGTTGCTACTTGTTGGTCTGGCCACCTTGTTTGCTATCCCTATTGGTGTACTTGCGGCTTTTTACGTTGCTGAACATTCCAATGCTTCTCTTGCCATTGCTGTACGTTTCGGCACAGATGTACTGGCTGGCGTGCCCTCCATTGTGATAGGATTATTTTGTTACACGGTGGTTGTGAAATCGCAAGGGCACTTCTCCGCGCTGGCGGGTGGAGTGGCACTGGCGATTATTATGTTGCCGACAATTGTCCGCACTACAGAAGAAATGCTCAAGTTGGTGCCCCGCAGCCTGCGTGAGGCCTCATTAGGGCTTGGCGCGCCGGAATGGAAAACCTCTCTCAAAGTGTTGATGCCAGCGGCGATCGAGGGCATTATCACAGGGTTTCTACTGGCGATGGCGCGGGCAGCTGGCGAGACTGCACCCTTGTTGTTCACGGCATTGGGTAATGACCGTTACGAGATCAGCAAAATCATCCGTCAAGGTATTGCGGCAGGAATGAGTGCGGGGCAGATTATCTCTGGCGTCATCGGCCAGCCGGTGGATGCGTTGCCACTGACTTTGTGGAAATACGCACAGCAGCCTTACCCCGAGCGCATCGCCCAATCGTGGGCTGTTGCCTTGGTGCTGATGACCTTTGTCTTGTCCGTCAACGTGTTTGTGCGGATATGGATACAGCGGCGCATGTCGCGTTTGAAAGGATAACGGGCCTCGAAAGCAAGATGATTCTAAAAGAGGGGGTTTAAAATCTCATGGAGAGGGCAATAGAACGAAAGGGGCAACTATTTGTTTTAGTTCAGCCCCTATCCTATCACTGTGAGGATGTAGCGACCGCCGTGATGGCTGGTGAGAAAATGCGGGTAGACAACGTCTCGATCTACTACCGTAATTTCTGCGCGCTACGTGATGTGAGTCTGACAATCTTAGATCGGAGAATCACAGCCATTGTAGGGCCATCGGGCTGTGGCAAATCGACACTACTTCGTGCTCTCAACCGTATGAACGACCTCATTCCTGGGTCACGGCTCGAGGGAACCGTGTGGCTTGGCAATCAAAACATCTATGGCCCCGGCGTGGATGTGGTAGAGGTCCGTCGGCGCGTCGGTATGGTTTGGCAGAAGCCTAACCCGTTCCCTAAGTCCATTTTCGACAATGTCGCCTATGGTCCTCGCTTGTATGGAGTACGCGGTGGGGCGTTGAAGGAATTGGTCGAAGCCAGCCTGCGTCGCGCTGCACTATGGGACGAGGTAAAAGACATACTTCATCAGCCCGCCTTAGCCCTTTCCGGTGGGCAACAACAACGTTTGTGCATTGCTCGGGCTTTGGCTGTGGAACCCGAGGTCATCCTAATGGACGAACCTTGCTCGGCTCTTGACCCCTTCGCCACATTGCGTATTGAGGACCTGATGCGGGAACTCCGGCGGGACTACGCCATTGTCATCGTTACCCATAATATGCAGCAGGCAGCTCGCGTGTCCGACTACACCGCTGTTTTTACAATGGAAAAGGATCGCTCCGGTGTGTTAGTGGAATATGGCCCAACGAGTGAAATCTTCACCAACCCGAAGGACAAGCGCACCGAAAACTATATCACAGGCCGTTTCGGCTGACTTTGCCACCAGGCCCAGATTTGCTTGTTAGGAGAGATTCGACGATTACACGAGAGAGAATGTCAACGAACGCAGGTGGTCTTGGGAGATAGTGTTTAGTGAGGTGATCGTCTTCTTGGCCCCGAGCAGATCTCTAGATCCACTCGGGGCTGACTTCTTTTTGTAGACCCAATAGATTTTGAGGTATAATGTTTGTGATTATCTATTGTTTACTCAGAGTGAGCGAGGGATGAATACTGTTAGTGTCGTGATCCCAATTTACAACGAGGAAAAGGCTATCGCTGATGACCTGGATGTGATTATTCGCACGATGGACGCATGGGGCGGCCGCTACGAAGTCATTGTCGTTGATGATGGCTCTACCGATCGCAGCGCCGAGATTGTGAGCCAATATCCCACTGTCCGACTCATCCGGCATCCCTACAACCGGGGCACGGGTGCCGCACGGAACACGGGCCTCTTGGCTGCCCAGGGTGATGTTGTGGTAATGACCGACGGGGATGGCACCTACCCCAACCAGGACATTCCCCGACTCCTCGAGTTCATTGACCAGTATGACATGGTGATCGGCGCTCGGAAGCAGGAGAGGGGCACGCTACCATGGCTACGAGCGCCCGCCAAATTTTTCATCCGCAAACTAGCATCTTACCTGGTGAATGTGCCTATCCCCGATCTCAACTCCGGGTTCCGCGCCTTTAGGCGGGAATCCGCGTTGCGATGGCTGCATATTCTGCCGAGCACACACTCCTGGGTGAGCACCATCACGATCGCTTTTCTGAGCGATGGGTATTTCGTGAAGTGGATACCCATTGACTACTACGCACGCAAGGGCCGTTCCTCATTTCGTCCAATTCGTGACACCTACAACTATATATCGCTTGTGTTGCGCTCGGTGGTGTATTTCAATCCCCTGAAAGTTTTTCTACCGGTCAGCGCCGCACTTTTCACCATTGGCGGGGTGAAAATGATATACGATATCTTCAAGTATCACTTTCACTTCGCACCCTCGACCGTGATCCTGGTAGCGACTGCTACCCAGATTTTCGTCATGGGATTGTTAGCGGATCTCATCGCTCGTGCCAGTCGTTTGGGACGAGGTTGGCCATCCTAGCCGGAGTTCCTGGTGCGAGGCACTGTCTGCAAGACCTCCATGAATTGCCTGGCCCCTCGTTGCCACTGAAATTTCTCTCGGGTGTATTTCATGCCCGCACAGCCCATCTGTCGGGCGATGTCTTTGTGGCTTAACAAATAAAGAAGTTGCGCGGCCAGCGCTTTGGGCGTGGCTGGTACCAGAAACCCAGTGCGGCCATCTAACACGATCTCGCGGGGCCCACCCTCGTTCACTGCTACCACGGGCACCCCAAATCCTGCCGCTTCTAAGAGGACCAAGCCCAGTGATTCCTCCCGCGCAGTGTGAACGTAGACCTCGCTCAGCGCATAGTGGGCGGGCAGTTCGCTTTCGAGGACAAAGCCAGGAAACCGCACATAAGGCTCCAGTTCGAGTTCTTGGCATAGTGCTTTCAGGCGTTCGTTTTCCGGGCCTGACCCTACAATGAGTGCTACTGCCTGTGGGCGCTCGCGAACGATCAGCGACATTGCCCGCAGTAGCAGGTCGAGCCGCTTGCGGGGATGGAGGTGATTCACTGCGAGGATTACTTCACTGCTTTCTGAGAGCCGATAGCGTGCCTTGAGGGCAGTGAGTTCGCTCGGGTCAACGGAGTCAGCCAGGTCTGAGCCGCAAGTGGAGACATAGGCTTCGATTCCGTAGATCTCGCGTATTTGTTGCTTTGAGAAGTCGCTGTTCGTGAGAATGGCATCGGCATAGCCGATCATTTGTCGGTCTGCGTGTCGATAGAGGGCGAATAAACAGTTTGCGAGCGGGCCCAGGGGGCCCAGGCGAGTCGGTATTTCGGCACGGTCTCGGTAGAGAAAGCGCGGCGGTTCGAAGGCGTAGTATAGGCAAGGGATGCGCAGGCGCCGAATTGCTTTGGCATACCACAGCCCCGGTAGTCCTGGGCCGCCGAAAAAACACGCAGCGCTCGCTTCCGGTCCAATGTACTCTGCAAGGCGTAGTGAGGCCAGATATTCCAGTGCCGCCTTCAGGTAATGGTTAGTGGTCCGGTCCTTCCAGTGCCCCGTCTCAACGAGCGTTACATTCGGGGTCACAAGCGCTCGACAGGCTGGCACGCACTGGTGAGTCGCGATGGTAACAGGTTGACCCCCTCGCGCTAAGTATTCGGCCAACTTGAGGATGTGTCGCTCGGCGCCAGTGAGTTTGGCCAACCGAGGGTAAAGGAAATAGATCACCGTGACCTCTGCGATTCGGCCAGACCTTCGTAAATATCCACGAACTGGCGCGCTACATCGGCCCAGGAATATTGTTCTTGAACAGTGTGCCGGGCGCGCAGACCCAATTCTGTCCGGAGATGAGGTGCGGCTAACAGGCGGATGATAGCCCGTGCCAAGGCCACATGGTCACTGGGTGGGATCAGGAGTCCATTGCTACCATCATGAATCACTTGGGGGATGCCGGCGACACGAGTGGCGACAACGGCCCGCCCCGTGGCCATACCCTCAAGGAGAGTGTTCGGCAACCCATCTACGTTACCGCTCTCATCTTGTACCGAGGGGACAACGAAGATGTCGCATGCGGCCAGGTAACGAGGTATATCGTAGTGAGGGATGGCTCCCAGGAAATGCATATGCTCGCTCACGCCGACCTCATTGGCCTCGCGCTCCAGCGCTGGTCGTAGGTCGCCATCACCAATCAGGACAAAATGAGCGTCTGAGTGTTCCGCTAGTACTAAGGGGGCAGCGCGGATCAGGTATTCGAAGCCTTTCTTATGCACCAGCCGCCCGATGGCTAGGATCACCGGGCTATCGGACCACGGATAAGGAGGGGGCCCTTGCATTGGGGTAAAGCGCTGTGTGTCCACGCCGTAGGGGATCACCCGGGTCTTGGCGGGATCCGCACCTAAGGTCACTGCCCGTCCCCGCAAGTCTTGACTGCAGGCGGTGATGGCCCCGGCGATTTTGAAGCAAACCCGGGCCACCGCTCCCACGGGAGCCAAGCGCTCGGCCAAGTATACATCAGAGCCATGTAGGCTGACTACGAGAGGAATATCCCTGTGCCGGGCGAAAAATGCGGGCACAGGTGCATTGGGGATCACCCAGTGCGCATGCAGGATTTCAGGTCGAGCATCATGCAGTAACTGATGAAGGGCGCGAGCCATTGCCGTAACTACGAAGGGCGCGAGTAGATAGATGGCGGGCTTCACCCTGATGTCGGCGGAGAGGGACGAGGCATAGCCCCAAAGATATAGGCCTGGCAGCGGTGTGTAACGGAAAAAATGCAGGTGTACGCCATCTTCGATGGGGTTGCGGCGAATGTCGGGGTGAAAAGGGGCCAGCACGTGCACTTCATGGCCCTGGGCTGCTACGTGTGTGGCGATGGATTCGATGAACGGAGCTGTCCCATCCCCTGGGGATTTCGGATAGGATGACGTTAACATACAGATGCGCATGGTTTCACACTCTTACGCGGTTCGTTCAACATGAGTATAGCATAGCCTTCACATTCGAGCAAAGGCTGGTGGCGGTAAGATTGTCTGCGGATTATCCTTTGGTCTATATCGTCATTTTAAACTGGAATGGCGCGGCGGATACTATCGAGGCTCTCCTATCTGTCGAACAGTTGACGTATCCCCGATATTGTGTGGTTGTGGTGGACAATGCCTCCACAGATGAATCTGTCTGTGTTATTCGTGAGCGCTTTCCTCACGTGCCGCTTATCGCCAACACGGAAAACCTGGGTTGTGCGGGGGGCAACAATGTCGGCATTGCCTATGCTCTGGAGCACAGTGCCGATTATGTGTTCATTATGAATAACGATGCCGTTGTGGAACCTGGTCTGCTGGAAGCGCTCGTGGCGGAGGCACAAAAAGATAGCACTGTAGGCATCCTTGCGCCCAAAATCCTCTATTATCATGAGCCCACGCGCATCTGGAACTTGGGGGCAGAGTGTCATTGGTATGCGCCTCTGCCAGTCAGTCCGGGCTTGAATCGTGCGGACGGCCCGATGTACCAACAGGTACGCAAAGTGGATCTAGTCACTGGCTGTGGCATGCTGGTTCGACGAGCGGTGTTTGAGCGTATAGGTTTGCTTGACACACGCTTTTTCATGTATTATGAAGATAGTGACTTCTGTCGTCGCGCCCAGGAAGCCGGTTTCCAGGTACTAGTCGTACCTTCCGCGCGCATGTGGCACAAGGTGTCGCGGAGCACTTCTGACCAGGCTCCTGCGCAACGTTATTACAAGACCAGATACCGGGTACAATTCTACCGTCGACACCGCTATGGCCCACATCCACTCCTTACCCATATGTTAGTTCTCGCCAGTGTTGTACGCAATGCCGCGCGTGACCTCTTGCGAGGCGATAGTGCAGCGGCACGGGCCACTTTGCGCGGCTGGCGCGATGGTTGGCTGCCTCCCGGACGGGGTTGTGATCTGGATACCGCTCGCACAAGTTGATGCTTATGGAAAAAATTCGTTGTGATCTATGCGGGGCGGATGATGCAGCTTTATTCATGGAGGAACGAGATCGCTTCTTCAATCGTGGGGAGATATTTACCTTGGTGCGCTGCCGTCAGTGCGGCCTCGTTTACCTGAACCCTAGGCCCACACCAGAGGAGATGGCCCGCTACTATCCTGATGAATACGTGGCCTTCAGCCGGGCCATTGAAGATGAGCCAGGGATTGTGAATCGTTTGGACCGCATGTATGGCATCTACAAGAAATGCCGGGCTGTGGTCTCGGCTCAACCGTCTGGAGGACGGCTGCTTGACCTGGGATGCGCAACGGGCAATTTCCTGAACGCGATGCGCGCTCGCGATGGCTGGGAAGTCTATGGCGTCGAGGTCAATGCCAACGCCGCGGAGTATGCTCGGCGCCGTTTTGGGTTAAATGTGTTCACTGGGGAACTGGCAGACGCCCATTTCCCAGATAAGTTCTTCGATGTGGTTACATTGTGGGATGTGCTGGAACACTTACATGAGCCAACCAGGACGCTGCGCGAGATCGGACGGATTCTGGTGCCTGGTGGTTTGTTAGTGGCCAGCATGCCTAACCTCGACAGTCTCGATGCCCGCCTCTTCAGTCGCTACTGGGTAGGGCTGGACGCGCCGCGCCACTTGTACGTTTTCACCCCCGACACTGCGCGTGCCCTATTTATCAAGACGGGCTATCGGCTCGAACGCATTTGTAGTTTCACAGGGGGTTATCTCGCCTCTGCTCTCAGCCTCACCTTTTGGCTGGACGAACACCTGGGGAGCGAGAGCATAAAGCAGATGCTGAGACATGTCCTCTACTCCCCACTAATCAGGTTGTTGGCTTTGCCCTGGTTCACGCTGCTGGGGAGACTTAACAGGATTACGGGAATGACACTGTTTGCAACCCATGCGGGGGAGGTTGAACCTACGTGTTAGAGATACGTCAAGAACACATCTCCGAAAGTGCAGATAGTCAGCGTGCCTATGATGAGATTTACGCCGGTGAAGGTATCCGCCAGCCCGACTCTTTTTACCGCTGGGTTTTGGATCTCCTTGGTGTTGAGCGAGGTAAGCGTCTACTGGACGTGGCGTGTGGTATAGGGGTGCTCGTGGGCCTCGCTGCCCGGCGGGGCCTCGTCGCGCACGGGGTGGACCTCTCGCCGGTTGCCATCTGTGCCGCCTGCTACAGGACTCACGATGGCTATTTCGTGGTGGGGGATGGCGAAGCCTTGCCCTACGCCGACGAAACGTTCGACTACGTGACAAGCATTGGCAGTTTGGAACATTACTTGGATATGGAAGGTGGCACGCGAGAGATGGCCCGGGTACTGCGCGACAATGGACGAGCATTGATCCTTTTGCCCAATACATTTGCTTTGCTCGGTAACTTTCTGCACGTGTGGCGCACGGGCCGGGTATACATTGGGTCGCAGCCTATCGAGCGCACGGCAACACGCGCAGAGTGGCAAGATTTACTAGAGGCTAATGGTTTCCACGTCGTTCGTACGCTAAAGTGGGAAAGGGAAATGCCGCGTTCTTTAGCCGATCTGCGCTGGTACCTCCACCACCCCAAGCATCTGGCACGATTGATGCTCTCTCCCTTTGTGCCCCTCAATCTGGCGAATTGTTTCGCTTATCTCTGCTACAAGGTCAAATAAGCGAGGGTGTACATTGTTGAGCAAAATGCAATCCAACAACCGCCGCATACTCCAGGTGGCGCTTGGTGTGCCGATTGCCTTGGCGTGTTTCGGTTTCCTGGGTTATAGTATTTACACCAACTGGGCTAAGTTAGCATCGTATCCCTGGGAATTACGCTACGGTCCACTGATCGCCTCGTTCTTCGTGTACACCTTCGATCTGGGATTGGCAGTGATAGGCTGGCATAACATTATGCGACACTTTGACCTTGGTTCGGATCTGCGTCTAAACGCCAAGATTTGGTGTATGACCAACCCTGGGCGACGACTGCCTGGTTTCCTGTGGCATGTTGTAGGGCGTGTCTATTTTTACGAGCGCGAGGGTGTGCCCATTTCTGTCACGTCGGTGGCAAGCGGCGTGGAATTGGTGGTCATCATAGTGGCTGGGCTTATCACTGCACTCTGTGCCCTCCCCTTTGCACGTGATCTGCCATTGGAGATAGGCCCTTGGCCGCTCCTGGTGGGGCTCTTGCTGGGGCTTGTCCTCGTCCACCCACGGAGCATGACCTTCATCTTGGTAAGGTTGCGGCAATCGCCACCGCCTGGTCTGCGCTACCGCGACACCCTAGCATGGCTACTCATTTATGCAGTAGTCTGGGCAGTGGGTGGAGTGATGCTGTATGCAGTCGTCAATGCGGTGTCAACCGTGGAGGTGCGCTTGTTACCTGGTCTCATTGCTGCGTGGACGCTTTCTGGCGTGGCCTCTGCGCTTGCTACCTTTAGTCCCAGCGGCCTGGGCATCAGAGAGGTCACACTTGCGCTGCTCCTCACCCCTTACGTGCCCACCGCTGTGGGGGCCATCATTGCTTTGCTGATGCGATTGGTACTGACAGTGTACGAGGTAACGTGGGGGCTGATAGCGACCAGGATCCCTGTAGAAGTCAGGTGAAGGGATCTTACACACGAAGAGTTCGGTATCAGACAAGCAATACAACATTCGCCCTCATCTGCTCTCAGGTTACTGGGAGAAACTCTCCGCATCGGATTACGATTTGGGTGCGATGGTCTATTCAGGCCGTTGCTGCGATCACCAGCGCCCGTATCGAAGATATGCCCCAATCCGTCTTTAAGAGTGGGCAGAGCAGTTAGGCAAGGATAGCGGTGAGCAGATGCCACTCGTCCCGTTTGATTATTACAGTGTGAGTACTCACGCGCTGCGGCGCGCGATGACGAGGAATTGTATCGCCGCATTGCGGTATAATTACATTATAAGGCACTCGGACAACGTGCATTACACCATCGCTATCTCAGGGCTATTAAGAGGTGATTACAATCCCTGGCATATCTTCAAAATGGTGGTGGACATGGAAACCAACGCCTATGTGCGGGTGCTCCTTAATCAGGGCGTTTACCTGGCTGGCGATTACAAGGCAAGGTCATTGGTTCGAGTGAGAGGCCTGCCATCGTTATTGGGATTGAGGTAGAATAAGAGAAAGCAGGGTGTAGTGACCCCCTTAGAATGGACACTTTTAGGCCTGGGAACCGAATACTTTGCATCAGTGGCATAGAGTTTCAGCGGATCCACAGGTGGTCCTTCCGGACTTACACGGATAGACCGGGCTTCCTACTGCGCCTGGAATTCGGCGGGTGGTAGATAGCCTAAGGCAGAATGGACCCGCTTGTGCATGTACACGCCGTCCAGAAAGCACTGGATATGCTGGTAAGCGTCATGGGAATCTGCGTACTCGTTCAGATACACCTCCTTTTCTTTCAAGGTGCGAATCAATCTCTCGACGTAGGCATTCTCGCTCGCTTGGCCCCGCGCAGCCATGCTGTTCTCCACTCGGGCCTCGTGCAGCAAGGCCGTGTAGCCGTTTGCGGCATACTGCACGCTCTGGTCCGAGTGATGAATCTCAGGGCGACGGTGGCTCAAGGCACGTACCAAAGCCGCTTTGGGCAATTCCTCGGTCGGGTGGCGAGCCAACTCCCAGCCACGAATAGCCCGCGTGAAGATATCCGCCACCGCCAGATAGATAAACTCGCGCTGCAGGCGAATGTAAATCTGGAGGCTTTTTTGACGCCGACAACTCCATGGTCAACTGGCCTACCAAGCGTTCCAGCTCGGCGATGCGTTGCTGTTCCGCTGAGAGGGGCTCGACACCAGCAAAGATACTCGCTGCTCGCTCCAAGAAGGGCCGCCACTTGCAAAGCCTCGGTGGCGCAATCTCGTACTCGCGACAGATTTGTGCATCGCTTTTGTGGCCTTGCAGCGAATCACGCATCACCTTGAGCTTGAACTCAGGAGAGTAGGTACGTGCGTCGTTTACCCATGACAACCCCCTTCTCTTGGACAGTATACTACAAAACATTCGTTTCATACCTGTCCAGTTTTAGGGGTTCACTACAATTCGGGAACATGCTTCTGATCTTAGTGCTGGTGTTTACATTTTCGAGAATCTTGTTTTTGGATGCCGACCCCTTTATATTTAAGGGCATAATCGATATTGGAGATGAGGGATATTGGGCATACGAAGCCAGAAATAAGGTCCTATTTGATGAGTGGATATCGGATGATCTTACTGCAAGCATGGCAATGGCACCCCTATATGCTTTCTTATCATTTGTTGCATTTAAATCCTTTGGTGTGCATTTGTTTAGTGCAAGATTAGTGCCCGCAGTAGCAGGTATTCTATCTGTTTTTGGGGTGTATCTTATCGTAAGAGAATACAATAAAAGATTGGCTGTTATTGCGGCCTTCATTATGGCAATAAATAACGCATTTTTTATGTATAATAGAATCGGACATCCAGAGTCATTAGTTATATTTTTCTTATTACTCAGTTTCTTTTTCCTAACATCTAAAAAGAGATCCAATATTCATTATTTACTAGCAGGAGTTTGTTTTATGTTAGCAATTCTTTCCAAATTGACTGCAGTCTATTTTTTCCCTGTTATAATTTTTTATTTCGTGGCACTGTCCTTTAGAAAGGAGACGTACTCTAGAGGCATTCTTACCTATTTTGCTGGGGTCTTTTTAATAGCAATACCTACAGTGCTTTTTTACTATATCCGGCTCTTTCCGATGTTCAAATCGACTCTGAACGGGCTTTCGGCCGGTAGAGGTGTACTATCTTTAATCTTGATCCCTTCTCACATTTTTCGTTTTGCATCAAATCAATATTTCTCTTTACCATCTATTTTCTTACTCTCACTATTATCAATAATCTATTTCAGAGAAAGAAAGGCTCTCAGATTTTTTGGGAATATTAAACAGAATATAAAATGTCTTGATGCGATAGAACTGATGGCTTTCTCTTGGTTTTTCGGTTATCTAATCGGAGTACTGTTTTCTGATTTTTACGATAGAAGATTCACGATTCTGATAATTCCCTTGACATTATTCGGTTCGATGGTATTTGATAAGAATGAAAAAGTTAACTTTGCAGGTAAGGAACATATTGGCCTGTTTACATTCGTTATTTTGCTAGTGCCTTTTTTAAACCTGTTACGCTATCCAGTTTATGAGTTATCGAATCATATAAATTTAAAGTCAATGTTAGAGCCTGTGCTTCCTTCAAGGCTCTTTTCTATGATTGAACCACTTAAATATGCCACAGTAACAGAATTAGCATTGACAGGAATACTCCTTTTGATGGCGAGCATTACAGCAGTTTTATATGCGACCATATTTACACTTAAACCAAAATATAGAGCCCCAATAGGTAGATGTTTGCCCCAGTTTTCCCTCTTTAGTCTGTTTTTAGCATTGTTATTAAATTTCACTTATAGAAACAGTGCAATCATAGAGTTCTTTTACACTAGAATCCCCAGAAGTTTTGTCATCTTAATTGCGACATTGTTATCTATATCGCTAACTAGAGGTGTAAAAGAGCACACTTCTCTATTGAAAACAATAGTCTCAAGCATTTATGTGGTATTCTGCACACTCATAATAGCCTGCACTTTATTCTTTCCTTCCTTCTCTATAACAAAGTCTTCCGCAGAAATGGCCAAGATTTGCAATGAGAGGGAGTGGATTATTGGCCCTTTGGGGCATGAGCTCTCATTCGAGAATAAATTGAGACCCTTGTGGTGGATACCAAATGAGAAAAATTACGAAGATATGAATAAGGACGCTATGGAGAAGTACAGACCAAAGTATTATCTTAGAGCAATATATTGGTATTGGGAGGGGGAAAAGACGACTCTTGAGGATAGTTGGCCAACACCAGAACAGATCAACAGGCCATTAGTCTACTTGGATACCTTTGAGTTATGGCCCGTTTTTGGGAAACCACGAGCCATTTTGGAGTTATATAGGATAGATTATGTATTGCCTATGTAGCACACATTCAGACAGCGAAAGAGGGAGCGACCCCAAATACTACCAAGGGGTTATTGACATTGAAGCGTAGGTGTAGTAATATAATAATAAAGGTGTGAGCCGGTTTTGTTCACCCTACCCGTGGAAGGGGGTGGTAGCGAAGAAATTCGCTGGCCCAATCGGGAATCACTTTCGTCTGTCGAAAGACTATAAATCCAGACT
The DNA here is from genome assembly GCA_014360825.1 of Chloroflexota bacterium. Taxonomy (NCBI): domain Bacteria; kingdom Bacillati; phylum Chloroflexota; species Chloroflexota bacterium. The sequence continues at coordinate 27,163 of JACIWT010000003.1, forward strand.
AACAGGAGGAAACAGAGAGTATGAAAAAGATACTTGTGATCAGCCTGGCCTTGGTACTGTTGTTGGTTACACCTATGGCGGCCTTTGGGCAAATCACGTACAACACTGGTTTTCAGGTCCAGAATCTGGGCACTGGCATAGCCACTGTTACTATCACGTTCTACAACCAGAACGGCACGGTGGCAGCCACACGCACGGTGACCATTCCCGCGGGCGCCTCGATGACGTTCTTCCCCTTGGCCGATGTGCCTGATGGCTTCAATGGCTCGGTGGTCATTTCGTCTAACGAGCCTATCGCCGCCATTGGCAACGAACTGGGCAATGTCAACCAATACGCATCGAGTTACGCCGGTTTCACCGCAGGTGGAACAGAAGTGTACCTGCCCCTCATCATGCGCAACAACGCTGGGTTCAACACCTGGTTCAACGTCCAGAACGCCGGCACGAGCGATGCCATGGTCACTGTGAGATATACCGCTGGCCCAGCGGGCAACAACTACACCGATCCGACCACCTACACCATCAAGCCCGGCGCGGCGCGCACCTTTGACCAGGCCCCGCTTTCTGCCCTGGGCAGCGTCTTCATCGGTTCGGCCAAGGTTACCTGCACCAACGGCGTACCAATCGTGGCCACGGTCAACCAGGTTGGCACAGGCACGGCCAGGACCATGCTCACGTACAATGGCTTCCTGGGCGGTTCATCCGAGGTTGTGTTGCCGCTCATCAACCACATGAACGCCGGGTACGTGACTGGTGTCTCAATCATGAACATCGGCGCCTCCAGTGCAACTGTTACGCTGGAGTATACGCCCAGCCTGGCGGGCGATCCCGCTACTGAGACCCAAACTATCCCCGCGGGCGGCTCCAAGATCTTCTGCCTGAACTTCCTGACCTCGAGGTTCATTGGCTCGGGCAAGGTCACCAACCCCGAGGGACAGCCGCTGGTTGCTGTCGTGAACCAACTCAATGGCGGTGCCAACAAAGGTGCAGCCTACGGTGGTTTCAACCCTGCCAGCGCCACCGACAAAGTCTCTATGCCACTGATCATGGACCGGAACGCTGGCTTCTTCACCGGCTTCAGCGTGATGAACGCCGGCACGACCACTACGATAATCAACGTCGCTTACTCGGACTCCGCCGTCACGGAGTCGGCCACTCTGGCGCCCGGTCAGGCCTACACATCGATTCAGAATGGCCGCATCGCCAGTGGTTATGTGGGCTCAGCGACGGTGACAGCAAGCGGCGGTGGCAAAATCGTGGCCATCGTGAACGAACTCCACGCCACTCTGGCTGGCGACATGTTCCTGGTCTACGAGGCTTTCAACTACTAAGCATCTCCCCGAACGCCAAGAGGCCACCCTACAGGGTGGCCTCTTTTTCTTCTGTCTCTCCCACCATTGACCCGACGACCATGGTCAGACCGATGAAAAGCCAGAAGGTAGCCACTGCATGGGGGAAATTGAAGTTTAAGAAATAATGGTCGAAAATCCCGCCCACTAAAGCGCCCACGACTGCGGCTTGTAGGCTGATCAGCAATGATGCGATCCCCTCATTCGCGCTCACCGCACGCAGCCAACGAAATGTCTGTGCGAAGAAAAGCACCACGATGAGCGAGAATAATCCCAGACCTACCAAACCCAATTGTTCGGCGATGAGCAAGTACATATTGCTCACCCCCAGATAGATGTCGATGTCTGGCGTGCCTGTGAAACCCACCCCGAGGATGGGGTAGCGAGAGATGAGGATAAACGCATCCTTGTATTCCCCGAAGCGCATCTGGGTGGCCAGGTCCTCCCCTTGTATTCCCTCGACGTAGCGCTGGATGTACCACTGGGTCTGGGGGAGGAATAAGGCGATGAGAGCGATGATGGCCAAGAGAATGAGAAGTCTCCGGTAGCGGAAAACGCCCAGATAAACGAGCCCCAATGCCATTCCTGTGAAGGCTCCGCGAGAGTAGGTCAGCATCATGCACAGGATCATTGTGCCAAGCACAGGAACAGTCAGCAGGTTGATACCCCGCCAGCGCAATCGCCGCCAGGAGAACATAGGCAAGGGCTTTTCGGATACAAGTTGAGGGGCGGTAATAACCGTCACCAAAATCAATAGGCCGCCGAAGACATTAGGGTCGATGGAAGTGGATGTAGCACGCATTGGCAAGTCGGGGTTATCTTCAATAAAACGCAGTACGTCACTGCCTGATGGATAGTGCAGGACACGGAGGACGGATAGCAGCCGTATGGTCAAATCTTGAGGCAGGAAATACAAGACCACGCCGACGAGTGCGGCCATGAAACCCGCCAATATGATGACGCTTACAACCTGTTGCACTTGCTCAGGCTCACGCACAACATTGACAACGACGTAGTACAGGCTGATAGCCAGCAGAAACTCCCCGAACTGACGGGCTACGTTAAGTGTGGGCAAAGCATGAGATAAGCCCGCTAGGAATGATGCAATGGATAGGAGAAGAAACACGAAGATCGGGAGCCCCAAGATTGTTCCACCGAAAGTCTCCTGCCGGCCAGTTGCTATTTTCATCAGCCACACGAAGAACAGCGCCGCAAGAGCGATATCCAAGAGGGTGGGGGTAAAGGGAAAATTGCCGGGCAGGGGGATGGCAGCAAACGGTAGCAGGCAGACTACGGCGACTAGCGCGAATATCCCGAACTGCGTATTGCGCAGTATGAGTCCGCCCGCGACAAGCCCCATGACAAAGACAGCGGTGAGTATCGGGCCCAGGAAAGCCATGACCGCACCACCTATCATCCCCACCACTAAGCAAAAGATGATGGTGGCCACAAGTTTGCGGTTCCCCCTGCTTGTAACTAACCAATCTTCGAGACGTTGTCGAAAGGCGCTGCTTTCCATCCACTAATTTCCCACGACTTCTTCCAAAGGCAATGATAGCACAATGCGAATTCTTAGCCAAAAGGCGTTTGGAATGGATGTGATACTATGGCTGAATTTCCACCGTTCCAAGCAAAATGCGTCGCTCAGGGATGTCACTGCCACCTACCTGCACGGGCAGACGCATACCCGTTGCCTCATTGTACAAACCGACCTCGAGGGTATATACGCCGGGCACAACATCCACGCCGATGGGTAACGCATAATGGTCCACAACGATTTCTCCTGCGATCCAGCCACTCGTGGGTCGTGCCCCATTTTGGGGAACTGTGTCCCGTTGGGCGCGCAGGATACCTGTGGTATCCAGGAGATGCACGAAGCCTTTGTAATCTTCGCCGATGTCCGCCAGCGCTTTCCAATATAATGTAACTTCTAGTACCTCGCCCGATTTGACCGAGGATGTAGCCAGGTCATAGCCCAAAAAGGTGATACTCTCGCCCAATTGTGCCGATATGGGGTGTTGAATGGGGGGCATTTGGAATAGATATTGGCGAGGTTCGACTGGCACATTCAGCAATGACAGATCCTCCCTAAGAACCATAGTGCCATCCCCCCGTTGGAGGTTAATGAATAATGTTCCTTCTCCGGGCGATGCGTTCGGCGCTACAGGTAGGCGGTATGGTACACGCAGCCGCTCTCCCTGTGGCCACGATGTTGTCGGATACTCTAGTCCTGCTACTGGCCATAGCGACTGACCCAATATTTGTCCGTCCTGATCACGCAAAGTGAGCCTAATTTTATAGTCGGTGGAGGGCCTTTCCTGCGCCTCCCAGTACAACCAGACCGTGAGTTTTTGCCCGGCTATGGCGTGGGCCCCAGCCAATGTGTGGCCGACCAATGCCAGTTCTGGCCCTATCATTTCATGCATTGCGTTGGGCGGTGCCAATTCTTCCAACGTCGCCGGCACGGTTGCGGGCCGGACCTTGATCTCTCCCACCAGCCATGCTGTCCCTGTGCCTGTTCCTCCTGTGGTGAACACGTTCAGGCGATGGTTATCGGCTGGGCGATACACGCCCAGGACGAGCCGGTACTTTCCAGGTGGCACACCTGGCATGAGCGCTAGGGTATATGTCCCCTCGGCTTGTGTGCCCAAGACCCAGGCTGATGAAGGGTTCCCATTGGTGTCCAAGATGGGCGCATCAACCTGTGCCCACTTGCGCCCGGCTTCGTCCACTAAGTGCAGAAAAACGTTGTAGTCGCCGTCCAACGCGCCGTCACTGTGCCAGCGCAGGGCAACCCCCAAACTTTGGCGGTACTCCGCACTTGTGGCACTCAGGCCATACGCTTCCAGGCGCAGATGGTCACCAAATGCTATTTCCGCATGGCGGTCTGCCAATAGTGGTTGGAACACTGCTCCCTCACGCAATTGGTACAAGCGCAATCGGGTATGAAGAAAGACGTGTTCTTCCAATAGGAGCGCGTGTGTATCCAACAAACGTAGGAGAGTGGTGTTGCCGTAATCAATCAGCCAGATCCGCTTGCGGTTCTCTGTCCATAGGTTCAATATCTGTGCCAATGCGTTCTCATCAGCGGAGGGAACTGTGTACAAGGCAGCAGGACCCTGGTAGTGCCGGACGATGCGCGATGGTGCGCCTAACAGGATTAGGTCACTGGCGGTGGTTTGCTCTTGTAGGAGGGACAATGCCTCTTGCCCGACGATGTTCGGGTACACCCAGACGTATTCAGTGCCGAAGAGTTGTACGGTGAAAGGCGTCACCTCAGACTCCTTGAATGCCTCTAACAGTGGCGAATGAGTCTGTTCATCAGAAATGTAAAAGAGGACGTAATCTGCGTTGACCAACCCCGCTTCATCTAACGGCAGCGTCTTACCGACAAACCTTGGAGCCACACTCACCACTGCCGCTGTCGCCACACTCGTCTCCGTTGCGTTGGGCAAGGCATTTAGATAAGCGACCGCCTGGTCAATACCCTCCCCCCAACCAACAGGCAAAACCCATCTGGCCTCCGGTAGCCCACCTACGAGAGGGTTATAATAAGCCAGATAATAGGGATGGAGTGGCAGGGCGAGAAGCGCTTGTGTACCAATGAGCGCCAAGACCATTATAGCGTTCGGTAAATGGGCCATTTTCTTCACCCATTGCCCAGCCGCTCCCCAGCCGATCCCAGATAGCATTGCCAGCGCGGGGAAAATGGGCGTCAAGTATCGGTCAAATTTCTTTGCTCCCAGGGTCATGATAAGAACGAAGAGCAAAATGTAGATCAGCAAGGCGCTAACGACCCACCGCTGTTCTTTCTGTTTGGCGAGGTAGAGGGGCGACAAGATCACTCCCAGGAGCGTTAGCGGCGAAAGGCGGAAGAGCAGGGCTATCGGATAGAAAAATATACCCGGGTCAGTGTCTACCTGTTTGCCCATAAAAAAGCCGGCTAAGTGGGGGGTCGAGGCATGATGTGACGCAGTGCCCAACACCATCGTAAGGGCAGTGGCTGGTGATGTCCACATAGCCGGGAAAAGCAGAATAAAGACAAGAGCAGCAGCCAACCCCCAAGTGCCCCAACCCTGGAGCACGAAAAGTGCCCGTTCTCGCCAGGCCATTTTCTCACGCTGAAATACAAAAGCAGTAAGACCCACAAACACTATGAGAAAAGCCGCCGGCGTCTTGGTTAACACGGCTAGTCCGGCCATGGCTCCGGCGAAAAGCATATCGCTGCGAGAGTGTGGAGGTCGCAAGTAGCAGAGGCTGGCAAGTGCCGATAACGCCATGAAAGAAGCGGCCAAGGCATCCACGTGTAGCACACGGGAGAGGGCGATATGAAAGGGCTCAAAAACCAGTAACAAAGTGCCCAGCGACGCTATAGAGTGGCCGAACAAGCGGCGCGATAGGACATAGATACCAACTAAAGTGAGCGAAAGCACAATGGCTATGGCTACTTGCGCGGCAGGCAGGTAGGCGTCAAGGGTTTTCATCGCGGCTGCGTTGTAAGGGTCCAGGCTCGGGGACGAGACAAGCCAATCCCCGGCTTTAAGGGTGGGATGGAGCATGTTCGTTAGCGAAATGGCAAGGCTGCCTATCCACATTGTGGTGATGCCGGGGTGGCCAGCCAGGGCGGTCGCAGCAAAATCACCTCGAGTGAGCGCGCCCAGGAACTTGGCTGAGCGATCAACCCACTTTAGTTCATCCCACGTGATGAAGACCGCCGGCGAGATCGCACGTGTGAGGAGACTTAGAGAAAATAGTCCCAGGCAAATACACCATTCCTGCCAGCGTTCAGTAAGAGTCCGCATGAGCCTTCGCTAACCTAGGTATCCAAGATCCCTTAGCCGGTCGAGAACTTCTTGTTCTTCTTCCGCACTCATGGTGTATTCCGTCATGGCGGGTGCGGGTTCGGTTTTGGAGTATTGTATCGCGTGCGAGAGGCTGTAACCGGGTTCGAATATCTCGGTTAGCACACGCCCGTCCATATCATCAGGCACAGGCACTCCCATGCTATATAAGATCGTAGGTGCAATATCCACTATTCGTGCGCCCGCTACTTGCGTCCCAGCGCGAATATGCCGTCCATGGGCAATGAACACCCCATGTTGTCGATGGCTGCCTGAGTCGCCACGGATCTGCTGTGTGATCACATCGACGCGGCTGGCAAAGAGGGGGAAGGAGATATAGCGGTAGCCGTCCATGACCACATATAAGTCGGGGCTGCGATCGAAGTAGGGGCCAGAGCAAACCTCCTCTTTCCGTAGTATGCGATCCACGATAGGCTTGCCCGTGTGAGGGTCGCGAAGTTCACGTAATGCTGCGATGAGGTATTCTCGTACTGCTTCGTACTCTGCGCCAGGCTCGACAATCCCGTGTGGTTCGCGCCCCTTCAGATTCACATACAATTGGCCAACGTGACCCATTGAATAGGCCTTTGTTCGTGACCAATCCACATCCTCAAACGAGAGAAACCGGCTGATGATGCGGTTGCGCTGTTCTTTAGACACTTTCCAAGTCAGATTCTGCAGGCCCAGGCGCGCGATCCATTCATAGGCGTGCGCCGGGCTCAAGCCCATGCGGAAGGCTGTCCAACGCAGTTGGGTTGTAGGCCTGTTCTTGAGTCTTAATAGGCCCAGCATGAGCAGGTAACTGTTCAAGTTGACAATGTAGTGTAGTGGCCCGAACCCGTGGTCTGACATCACAATGATAGTTACATCGGTGGGGAGTCTTTCCCTCATGAGATTGATCATCCTATCTACAGCCTGATAGACGCGTTGGATGCCACTCTTGAGTTCCTCGGCTGCAGCTGGGTTATGTCGGGGATGGGTTGGGTCCATGAATCTCCACAATGAATGCTGAGCAATGTCGGTCGCCAAGAAGTGCACCATCAGAAAATCCCAAGGCTGTGTCTCCATCACTCGCAGTGCGAAACGCCCCTGGGTTTGTGTTAGGTCGAGCAAATCTTCGATAAGTGCCTCTTCGTCTCCTTCGCGGTACTCTACACGAGGCACGATGCGGTAGCGCCCTAACTCAGCCTCGTATGGCTTGAGGAAGCCAGGTGGATGGCACAGATCGGCATTCGGGGGCGAGAGCAAGCCGGTGATCATAAAGCCGTTCACCGGCGACGGCGGATAAGTTACCGGCACGTTCATGACGCCGACTTTGTACCCCGCCTCCGATAGAATGCCCCAGAGGGTCTTGCCGTCAATGGATGAGGCATTCACTAAAGTGAAATCGCCTTGCTTGTTGCGAATGAAATCGAAGACCCCGTGTTTGCCCGGGTTTTTGCCAGTCATGAAAGACGGCCAGGCTGGGGAGGTTACTGGTGGCATAGTGGATTCCAGCGGCCCACTCACCCCACCCTTTATCAGGTCTGCTAGGGCGGGCAAACTCCCCCTTTCTGCCCAAGGTCGTATCAAGTCTAGGGTGCCCCCATCGATGCCAATGACGAGGACACGGGGTTTGGGTTCGTTCTTCATACTCGCTCTATTCCAGAATCTCCCGTATCACATAAGTGCGTTTGCCCTGCGACTCGTGGTAGGTGCGCACCATTAATTCAGCCAGCAGGCCCATAGTCATGAATTGGATGCCGATCACGATTAAGAGAACTGCCAAAAGCAACAAGGGCCGCTCTCCAATGCTCCGATGGTAAGCGATTTTGAGGATGGAAAGGTACAATCCCAATAAAGAGCCTATTCCAAAAGAGATCATCCCCAGTGTACCAAACAGTTGCATCGGCCGTGCCGAAAAACTGAGCAAGAAGCGAACTGTGAGAAGGTCCAGCAGCACCCGAATGGTGCGCGATAAACCATACTTAGAATGCCCGAACATCCGCGCACGGTGGTTCACTGGCACCTCGGCTACATCCACACCCATCCAGCTCGCCAGAGCGGGTAGGAAGCGGTGCATCTCGCCGTACAGTCGTAGACTCTTCACCACCTGTCGGTCATAAACCTTGAGAGAGCAGCCATAGTCATGCAATTTGACCCCTGTAACCGTGGAGATGAGCCAGTTTGCCACCATAGAGGGCAGGCGACGAGTAAGTAGTGGATCCTTGCGGTTTTTCCGCCAGCCACTGACTACATCGTACCCTTCTTGCATCTTCGCCAGCAGAATAGGAATGTCATGGGGGTCGTTTTGGAGATCGGCGTCAATGGTGATGACCGCGTTTCCGTGGGCGTAATCGAAGCCCGCAGAAAAAGCAGCGGTTTGTCCGAAGTTCCGGCGGAAGCGGATGACCTTGAGGTTGTTGTCCTTGGCATGTAGTTCGCACAGTGTTTCGTAACTGCCATCGGTTGAACCGTCATCCACGACGATGATCTCATAGGGCCGACCCACTGCATCCATCACCTCTTTGAGTTGCTGGTGTAGTGCCGGCAAGCACTGCACTTCATTATACACCGGGATAACGATGGAGAGATCCACGCCGGCTTTGTTATCAGACATGGTTTACTCCTATTGCTGGTTGGTCGCGATCTAGAAACCGCTCTCGCAAAGGGACAGCCCCCGTGAAAAGTAGGTCTTCATGAAACATAGCCCAGATCCCTGAGCCGTTGCATCACTCGCTCTTCATCTTCCTCAGAGTAGTCTTCGCTCTCAGGCCGCTTGGTGCACCCAACCTCTTCGTAGCGAACCGGGTTAGCGCTCATATACTCGGATGCGAATGCTTCACTTAGTACGCGTCCGTCCATATCTGAGGGCACAGGCAATCCCATGGCGTAGAGTAGTGTCGGAGCAAGGTCTATGATCTGTGCACCTTCGATCTTCTTCCCCCGCTGTATTTGCTCTCCGCAGATCATCAGAATGCCGTCCATCTGGTGATGACCGGTCTGCCCGAAACTGGGTTCCAGAATGCGGTTGGAGCCGAAATCGGCATGGCCAAAGGAGACGTACTTGGAGCGGTCCGTGTGCAAGATAATATCCGGCGCGTGAACCAGGCTCTCGCCGTAGTAGATCTCCTCTTTCCGGTAGGCGTATTGGATGACGGCCTCACCAGTCTCGGGATCACGTAGTGCCAACGCCTCGCGGATGATACGATCGCGCAGGGCCTCGTACTCTGCACCGGACCGAACGATGCCCTGTGTTCGCTTACCCGCCAGATTGATGTAGATTTGACCAAAATTGCCGACGGCGAAGGCAGCCGTGTGGCTCCAGTCCACATCATTGAAGGAGAGGAAGACTCGCTTTAACATCTTCACACCACGCCCACGTTTCACGTTCTTGCGCAGCCGGCTCAATCTCAGGAATGTGACCATCTTCAACACGTTCACTGGCGTGAAGCCCAACCTATAAAGAGTATATTTCGCCATGCTGACTGGATTGCGCTTCCAGCGGAGCAAACCCAGGCTGTGCAACCAATTGTTGACGTGGAAAAAATACTGGAAAGGCCCGGCCCCGTGGTCTGACATAATCAATATTAGAGCATCCTCTCCTGCCGCATCTATGAGCTGGCCCAGTGCATGGTCAATATCTGCATAGAAGCCCCAAATTGCCTCATGGTACCGACTGGCTTGCTGTGCGTCGTGTCGGGGATGGCCTGGGTCCAGAAGATGCCAGAGTTCGTGCTGCAGCGTATCCGTCGAACTGAAGACAAATGCAAATAGGTCCCAGGTCTTGTTCTTCATCAAATAAAGCACATGCTTCACTCGGCCCAAATCAAAGTCGCGCATCTCCTGGATAAATTTGAGCACATCGCCCGATCGCTGCGCCTCTGACATAATGAGGGGAAACTCTCCCACCGCATCCCGTAGTTCATACTTGAGGCCATCAGGGTAGGTCCAAGGGCTGTCGAAATTGGGGGCGAGGAAGCAACTGGCTACAAATCCGTTCACGGGACGACTGGCGGGCGGGTAGGTGATGGGCACGTTGACTAACCCCACCTGTCCTCCTGCATCGCTTATGTATTCCCAGAAGGCGCGTCCGGAGCGATAAGTAACATTGGCAACGCAGACCTCGTAACCATCGGGTCTGGGAAATACAAAGTCAAAGAGCCCATGCTTACCCGGATTTTTGCCGGTAGCGAAAGACACCCAAGCGGAGGCCGAAACCGGCGGTATGGTAGTCCTGAGTTTGCCCCACACCCCATTGGCTCGCAATTTCGCCAAGTTGGGAAGCCATCCCTCATCCATCAAGGGCCCCAGGATGTCAAATGTGGCCCCATCCATGCCAATGATGAGAACCTTTCTCAATTTGCTCACCATATCACCTTCTATTTCTCAGCCTCGTTCTGTTTCACTGTTTTGGCCAGGCCTCGTAGTCCCTCGGCTATGTGGAGAAGTCCCCCGATGAGGCCGCCTATCATGCGCATCACATAAAATGCCAGCGACATGGCTATCGAGGCGGCGGTTGACACTCCGGCCTGGCCGAATAAATACACGTAAGCAACCTCTCGCACCCCAAGTCCGTTCAAGGAGATGGGAAGCATGGCGACCAAGTTAATAATAGGTACGAAAATCAGGAAGTAGAACAGGTGAATTCGCACATCCATAGCGAGCGCGATGAGATATCGCACGACGATCAGGGTGGCGTTGAAAAGCAGTGCAATGGCGAGGGCGCGAACAATGGTTTGGCCGTCGTAGGCTTCCATCGAGGCTACAATGCGCTGCACCTGCTGGGTTTCCAGCACTCGGCGGATAAGGGCCCAGCGGCGGCTGATATTAGCCCAGGCTTTGCGGTGGCGCAACAACCATACGCCTCCCAATACAATTGCCCAGAAGGCGATCACAGTCAAACGGATCTCTGGAGAAACAAGCCGGTACGCGAATGGCAGACTTACCAAAGCGATGGCGAAAAGCATCACGATGCCCGTCACTCGGTCCATCACCACACTGGTAGCCGCCGAGATAGTCTCTCCCTTCTCACTCGCTAACATATACATTTTTACCACATCCCCTCCGACGGTGGAGGGTAAGAGGCTGTTAAAGAACCCACCGATGAAATAGAGCACCGTCAATCGTCCCAGTGAAACGTGAACGCCTTGCGAGGCCAGGAGCACCTGCCAGCGCCAGGAACTGATAACCTCGCCAGACAGGAAGAGTGCAAAGGCCAGTAGATAGTAACGACTATCCACCTCCCGGAGAGTGCTGATCAACGAATTGAGCCCTACCCTTGAGAGTAACCAGGCAAGCAAGACAACACTGAGCGCGATCCGTCCCCCTTGCATCCATCTGCGTTTCAAGTTGGAATGGCTTCCGGCAGACATTTCAGTGCTCTCTACCACACCTGGATAGGTGGCAGCAAGATGCTGTCATCCAACGCGTTTCCCTCGGCATCCACCACCCGGAGTCGCTCGACCGCAGGCCAGGTATATAACCCGATACGGAACTGGTAGCGACCAGGAGGCGTATTGTTAGGTACAGGCACTTCGTATCGGTCCTCGATGATCTCCCCTGTTGCCCAGCGCGACGTGGGATATATGCCATCAGTAGGTTGGCGGTCTACCTGAGCCCACCGCGAATCCAGAGCATCAATGAGGTGTACGAACACAACGTAGTCTTCGCTCATTGGCTGTAGTGCACGCCAGCGCAATATCAGGGAGATGGTTTCGCCAGGATGCACTGTCGTAGGCTCCAATTTGTAATCCTCCAAACCTAATTTTCCTTCCCAACTCACTTGGGGCAAGTAGCGCTGGAGTGCGGCTTCGGCGGAGGGCACCATGATCCGCCGGCCCCCATGATAGATTTGGAATGGTTCATAGCGCTGGAAAACCCACTGTGTGAACTCTGATAGCGTCGACAATCGCCCGCTCGACAAAACAATGGCCGACGGTGATGCCACCTCCGTCGCTGCGATAGCCTCTTGGTCTGAAAGGAACCCCGCTTGAATGCGTTTATGGGACGTGTCGCACAGCCAGTTCACCGATTTTCGCCCGGCCTGGAATGCGATGATCGGGTCGTCACAAACCACCCGTGAATCCGGTGGCGTGACTATTTGCAGCACCCTGGCCATCTGAACACTCGTCTCGTCATTGGGAGCAGAAGCCAACGTTTGATTAGCGGCTATCGAATCCGGTAACGTTGTCAGGTAAAAGGCACCAAAGATCAATCCCCCGATTGCCAAGCCGCGTTGCAATAGGTGTAACGAGCCAAAACTGCGCACCATCCGCGTCATCTCACCGATAGCCACGCCCGATAGTACTCCCACTGGGGGCAGCAAAATCGCTGTGTGGTGTGCTAGCCATAACGGCGAGTGTGCCAACAACGATGCCACCGTCAGCGCCAACCAGAGCGGGACTGGCCATGACTCTCTCTTGTGTCGGAGGAACAGTACTACCGTCCCGTAAGCAGCCAATCCCAATAGGGCAGGGTACTGATTCCTCACGTAGTCCCAAAGAGCCATTGCATTGGCTCTCCAATCCAGCGGATAGACCGCCCTGCCAACCCACCACATCCCCCAGATCTGTTCCCACATAGCACGCGGCTCGTACGCGATCAGGCACAAGGACACTGGCAGGGTTATGGAAAGCAGTAAAGTGCCCACGGAGGTTGCCAAATCCAGGTAGGTCGTTCTGCTGTCGGATGGTCGTGCCAGGATAATCGCCACTAATGCCAGGCCAGAAGGCGCCATCACGGGCTTGACCAGCAGACTCAGGGCAAATATCAGACCCGAGAGGACCAACCACCATCGTCTGCCATTCCGAGTATAACGGAATGCCACTGCCAGCGCCAGTGCAGCCAGGCTGGCGGCAGGTAGATCAGTCATGACTGCCCGTGACCATTGGGAGAAGGTAGGTGTAACGGCGATGGCAGCCATGGCGAAGAAGGCTGCTAACCATCCACTGATTTGGTACGCGAGCCACGCCGCCCCGATTAGCCCTAACGTGCCGAAAAGCAGACTCGTCATCCGTCCTGCGGCCACAGTGCGTCCCATGATATCAAATGCAACCGCGATGGCCCTGATGAAAGCGGGTGGATGGGCGGCCCAAACATCGGTGTAAAGGGCGGCACCATCGTGGGTGGTCCATGCCCATTGTAGGTAGACGCCCTCATCGTAATCCCACAACCACCCGCCCAGCCGATTCGCCTGCCAGGCAAAAATCAATGTGAGTGTCACAGCCAGCACGAGTAAACCTACGGCATCCCGCCGAATGGCATATCGCGATGAGTTGGGCGGGGGACCGCTCAAAGTGGCCACTCAGCGCCTCCAATTGGCGAGTTATCCGCCTGCCACGCTATCTGCGCTCGCAGACCTGCCTCTAAATCCACCTTAGGCCGGAAACCCAACATCTCCCTCGCTCTCGTCGTGTCGGCCCAGGTGTGGCGAACGTCGCCGTGTTGAGGTGCTTCGTGGACGATCCGAGGCTCTCGTCCCACGATCTCGCCTATCCGCTGTATCACATGACCGACAGTAACCTGCGACCCGCCACCGATGTTGAGCACTTCGCCTACCAGATCCGATTTCGCTGCCAACAGAGTAGCCTCTACTGCGTCCGCGACGTACGTGAAATCTCGCGTCTGTTCTCCGTCGCCGTAGACAGTCACCTCGTGCCCTGCTGATATCCACCGGATAAAACGGTGGAAGGCCATATCCGGGCGCTGCCGGGGCCCATAGACAGTGAAATACCGCAACGAGATCACAGGCACACCGAAGTTGCGATAATAGAGGTAGCAGAGTTTCTCACACGCTAGTTTCGTCACGCCATAGGGCGAAATCGGCTGCAGGGGGCTTTCCTCGCGCAACGGCAAGTCATCGGAGTCGCCGTACACCGAAGACGACGACGCGAAGACGAATTTTCTCAAAGGGAGACCCTTCGCTGCCTCCAGCAACCGTTGGGTAGCCGCCACGTTACTCTCCAGATAGGCGGAGAAATTCTGACCCCAACTGGCACGCACACCCGCCTGGGCGGCCTGATGAAACACCACCTCAACGCCATTTAGCAATTTCGTCAGATCCACCAGATTTAGATCGCCTTCTATGAATTCGAACCGCGATTCTGTTCGAAGTTTCGCTAAATTGCCCTCCTTGACTGTGCGTGGATAGTAGTCGGTAAAGGAATCCACTCCCCGTACGTTCCAACCATCTGCCACCAATCTTTCAGCCAAGTGCGAGCCAATGAATCCCGCGACACCAGTCACGAGTGCGTTATTTGGCATCCCTTTCTCCACCCTTGTAATACCCGCGTAGACCTTCAATGGCGTAGAGCACGCCACCAATTAACCCTGTGATCCCGTTGATAGCGCCTATAGCCAGGGAGATCGAAATAGCCTTGGCCTCGGGCACACCCGCTTGTCCGAAAAGGTATACATATCCCACTTCGCGAATCCCCCACCCGCTCACTGAGAAAGGCAATACGAGCAGTGTGGAGATCAGTGGCACAAACAATAGAAAATATTTCAAATCCATTTGCACGCCCAGTGAACGAGCCAGGAGTACGTTGATGAAGATGAGCAGGGCGTTGAACGCCACTGAGATAACAGAAGCCTTCTGCAACGCTGTGGAACTATATCCCACCAGGGACTGGTATACTTGGCTTATGGTTTTCCCGCCCCAACGCGGCCGTAAGCGACCAAGCCATGCCCCAATGCCCTTGATCCAACGTCGGTTGGCAAGTGCAAGCAACCCTACCGCTGAACCCACTCCCAGGGCTATGATAAGCATCACGACCCCTGGTGGCACCAGGTGATAACTGAACGGGAGAGCCATGGTGGCCATCGCCAGGAGCGTGAGCAGTCCGGTGGCTCGGTCCCAAAGCACGGAACTCACGGCCAATGCGCTTTTATTGCTTGCCCTCCCCAGTTCATACATTTTGACAATATCCCCGCCTACGCTGGTGGGGAGAAAATTGTTAAAGAAAGTGCCAACGAAAAACAGGTGTACTAGCCGTTGTAAAGGCACGCAAAGCCCTTGGTCCGCCAGCAGCACACTCCAGCGCCAACTACGGACCACCATACCTACCAGCGATAGAAATAGCGCCAGGATGACATATCGCCAGTCCGTGCCCTGCAAGACAACCCATGTCTCCCGCAATCCCGCTGACGAAAGGACGAAAATCAGGAGTGCTACACTGACCACCACGCGGGCCAGGTTCAATAACGTATCACGCATTACAACCCCGATGGCAGAATGTGCCATATCTCGGCATATTATATATCCATATGTCGCGGGGCCGAAACTCCTATTCCATGGGCTGTAGTCTGAGAGCAGAGCAAGCATAGGGCGGCTAGAATGGCCGCCGTGGGATGCCCATTATGTCCTCAGCCGGGCGTCTTGGAAAATCATCTATCTGACGGTGACAATAGCAAGTTCTATGTAGTCGCCCAGAGAACTACCATCCGCGCCTGTGATGTCCAGCCGCTCCCCCGTTTCCAATAGATACATGCCCACTCGCAGGTAGTATATGCCCGCTGGTGCATCGCTCTGTAGAGGGATCACGTATTCGTCGCGCACTACCTCATCGGGTGACCATAGGCTGGTCGGATATTCGCCGCCCAGAGGTTGGGAATCGTGCTGCCCCCAGACTTCTCCGTTGTCATCCTCGATGTGCGTGAACACGGTGTAATCTTTTTCGAGCGGGCGCAGACAACGCCAATACAATGTTAAAGGTACGGTTTCGCCCGCTCGCGCAACGGTGCGATCCAGATCATAGCCAACGAGCGCGATGGAATCACCTAACCTGACATCCGTTGCGTGAGCCGGATGATAGATGGGTGGTGTTTTCTCGATGAGTTTGAGCGTGGCGAGGATGGGGCTACTGACAGGACGACCACTGGCGTCGCGCACGGGCAAGACGCTGTATGTTTCCAGGTCGTATAGGCCGATCTCAACTTGCACCTTGGATGGCGTGATGGCTTCATCAGATATTTGTACAGTGTAAATATCACGGACAATGTCGCCAGGCTGCCAGAGACTGGTGGGATATGTCCCGCGGCCTGGGTAACTATCGTGTTGTCCAATGGGCTGGCGTTTGTGCCCGAACAAGTGTACGAAGACGCTGTAATCTCTGCTCATGGGAGCGAGAGATTGCCAGTACACAGTAATGCGCAGCGAATCGCCAGGGTGTAGAGGAGAGCTCTCTATTTGATAGCCCAACAGGCACATTGCATTATTGTAGGTGTAGCCCACATGTTGCACCGAGGCCGGCACATCCTCCGGGCAGAGGATGGCGGGTCGGGCGTAAGCCGGTTGGATGAAAGCCCATGGGCAGATAGCAGTGATGAAGAAGAGGACCGCCGACAACACAACAAGCAGCCAGCGGTGGTAACGAGCGGACACCCATTCTTCCAGCCCGCGGTACATAAGAATAGCGATGGCTGCACCGGCTGGATAAAGCAGACGCCCTTGGCTGGCGGGCACCAACATGGTCCAGCGGATCAGCCCCGCTCCGATAATCAGCATCCAACTGAAGGTAATGCCTACCTCGCCGCGCATACCCTGTCGTGGCCGGCGCGCCAAAGCCAATCCCAGGCCAGCCACGGCAGCTATCGCAAGCAGGTCGAACGCCAGATACTGCCAACGGTCGACCAAAATCTGAAACCAGCCGAAAAGTGCCCAATAGGACATCCGAAGGCCACGAACTTCACCCCATAGTGCATCGGGCCTTGGCAGGGCAGTCCGCCGCCCGAAGACGTCCAGCATGACGTTGAGGCCGGTGAAGTCGCCGTACAGCGCGAAATTACGCACATACCACCAGCCGGCTAAAGCGAGGGCAATCAGCCCAGCGAGGGCCGCACCAGACAGTACACTAGCCCCCTCTCGCCGCCACAAAGCAATAGTTACCAGAATCGCCAATATCGCCAACCCCAACCCGCTCAGTTTGGCCAATCCTGCCAATCCCACCAACATCCCAAGGGCTATCCAACGCCGCCAAGATGGCCCATGCCGCCAAATGCGAACTAACAGCCAGAGGCCCATTGTGCATAAAGCGATGACGGCATTGTCATTGTTCACGGCACTGCTGATGAAAACGAACTGCGGCGTGAAAGCCAGAAGCATCGCTGCGCCCAAAGCGGTGTATTTTCTTTGCGGAAAAATCTCTCGTGCCAGAAGGTAAGTGAAAAGCACGGTGGTCGAGCCTAGGGCGAGGGAGAATAGTCGCAGGATGTGCACAGCCAGCGGCACGCCATGCCAGGGAAAATCCTCGTCGCGGGTGTGAATGAAGACGTTGATGTTGTCTTCTGTGCCTGGGATACCTACTTTGGCATGTGGGTTCCGCCAGCCCATCCTTTCGATGCTACCCGTTTCGATCCAGAAAGTCAGGGCCGCACCTGCTGCGTAGTACAACGGGGGCTGGCTACCCTCTTGCTTCCATGCCGTCTCGCGGTCAGGACTCTGCACCGGGAGTCCGCCGCCGTCGGCCAGATGCTGGATGTAGGCATAGTGCTCCGACTCATCGGGCGCCTCGAAGACCGGCGTGACCACGCCGTAGGTCAGACCAAGTATCCAAAAGACGAGTATCAGCAGAGCAATGCCCTGGTGTTCACACCAGTGTTTAAATCTCATCTTCATCTGTTCAGCGGGTTACGACTAAACCCACACCCAGTAGGGCGCGGCTGTCCAGTCGTTCACCCCGCTCGTTGACAACGTAAAGTCGGTCACCTGACAACCGCTGATATAAACCAATTTCCAAGTACAAAGGACCAGGAGGCGTGTCCGGCGCGATAGTCAGAGCGTATTCATCCTTCACTACCTCTCCGGGCGCCCAGAAAAGCGTGGAGTAACCGTCCTGGGGTAGTTTATCATGCTGCCCCCGGATCTGGCTCCCGCTATCGAGCAAATGTGTGAACACTGTGTAGTGGCCAAAAACTCTCTTTTGGGGCTGCCAATACAAAGTCAGGTGTATCGTCCCCCCGGGTACAGCAGTGAAGAGTGAAGACTTATCGCTCTCTCGTGGCTCTGCCACATCGAATCCCAAAAGCCGAATGGATTGTTCGAATGTGGTATTCAACTTGTAGGACATTGGGGGGACTGTGAACGCCCTCGGACGCGTCTCTACAACGATCGTTAAGGGCAAACGACGCGGGTCTCCGTCTTCTGGTGTGACTACCGCATAGTATATACCGGGTTGAGTGCGGTAGTCCACCAGGAACAGGTGTTGGCTGTAACCACTCTCGTTAACGCATTGGAGCGGCAACTCAGTCCAGGGTTTCCATCGGTATCCCTCATCGTCGTGATTGCGAAGTTCCAAGCAAACAGACTGTGGGGGTAGTGACCTCATCGTGCCAATCCATTCGAGTTGGATGATAAGGCTGTCTCGGTAATGCAATTTGGTGTACCCATCCCGGTTTATCCTGCCCCCAACTGAACTGTAGCCGCTCAATGTCAGTCCGTTCCCCACATCCAGGTCTAACGTTTGACCCTTCGCGTGATGGCTTATCTCCTTCTCGACCTCTAATGAGCCGATGACGACCTGCGACACAGCCCCGGCCTCCCGCATAGGCCGAGCGAGTAGCACCTGGGCGTTGTCCGCATTCCATAAGGAGAGTTCCAGGAAATATGTTCCTCCCACCAAATTTGGCGGCAGCAAGAGCACGTGAGCGTCTTCCACATAATCGCCGGCATCCCAGGCAGATGTGGGGTAACGCCCCTGGGCCATCTGCTGTGCGGAGATGGCATAGACACCACCGCCATCTACCAAACTCAGTTGTGTCACGATGTCGCAGTCCATTGTGGCACTAGCGTGCCAGTATAATGTTACCTCTACTTCCCCGCCTGGACGTGCCTCGGTGTCGGTAGAATAACCCAGGAGGGTGGGTCCACCTTCGAATTCCACCTGGCAAAGGTGTTGAATCGTATGGGCGGGGAATGGAGTGGTGCGCACCGGCAGACTGGGCCCGTAGGCCGGCAATAAGAAAGCATGAAGGCAGACGGCTGAGAGAAGGCATAGCGCCCCGCCAATACCAGCCGTCAAGCACATCCCCCGCTTCTGGCCTGCCCACTCCCACAGGCCGACGAAGAGCAATATGGCGAAACCGGAGATAGCCGGAAAGAGGTGCCGGCCTTGGGCTGTGTCAGGCAGGCGAGCCATGACTCCGTAGAACATAGCCTCTACGCCCAAGAATGCCAGGAATTGGAGGGCCAACAGTCCGAATGTCAGACCCCGATCACCCAGCCCCTGGCGTTGGAGATGGCGACAGGCGCGAACCAATAGCCCCACTAAGGCCAGCACACATAGGGATGCGACCACAAGATATACCCAACTGTCCGCCTGCACCGTCATTGGACCGTAAAAAGCCCAGAACGATTTAAAAAGCAGACTTGCCCAACGCGCTGGCTCGTGTCGGAAAAAGGAGATAATTGCTCCTGGAAAAGCAGTCAGGCCGGCGCCTGCTGTCCCCTCGCCCACAGAAGTGAACCAACGCTCCATATGCACTACATCCAACCAAAGCAAGAATGCTGGTAGTCCACTGCTAATCGGTGTTTGCTCGGATAAAGGGCGGATATACGACAACCACGGCCCAGCGATCACCATGCTCAACACTACGGTGCACATCCCCCCGATGGTCAATTCTCGCACCGATCGGCGCCGGAAAGAGGCGACCGCGATCACTAGCAGTGCCAAAGGCAAGAGCACCAAGGTATAGAACTTGGTCAGGCGCGTCAAGCCCAGAAGAATGCCCAACGCGACATAATCCAGAGTTCTCCGTTCTCCCTTGAGGATACGCACCAGAACAAGCAGTACCAGAGACGATAGAGCAATCGCTAGGTTGTCGTTGTTGATCATTGCGCTGATATATATGAACTGGGGAACGAACGCATTGATGGCCGCGGCCCCCGCTGCAACCCATGGCTCATCGGGATAGAATTGGCGGGCGATGGCATAAGTGGTAACAATGGTAACAACGCCGAAAATGGTTGAAAGTAGACGAACCAGGTGCCATGACAACACGACGCCCCGATAAGGTAAGCCCTCGTCGGCGGTGTGCATAACCGCATGCTCAATCAGCACTTCGCTTGGAATACTGTGGCGCGGGTAGAGATTAGGGTCAAGAAGTTTGAGCGTAGGGCCATCCGAAGTATCCACCCAAGCGGTCGCGATCGCGCCTATGATGTGATAGAGGGGCGGTTCGTGCCCTTTATAGCCTGCTGTGGCGCGCTCACTGGCCGTCTGGGGCAGCCGGTGGATCTGGAGGATGTACTGGATGAACTGGAAGTGGGCCAGTTCGTCTGGAGCTTCGCCCAAGGGAACCGTTATATTGTAAACCAAACAGAGGGCGAGGAACGCCATCAGGATAGCGAGCAATATCCAGTGCCGAGATAGATGGGTCAGTATTCCTGGCGAAACATTTGGCATAGGGAATTCTCTTCGTCCCATCGCTACGCCTCGGCTCACGATTCGGCGGGCAAAACCCGCACTTTGCTCAGGAACGCGCGGTCATCCACCACTTGGCCGCCTTCCCCCAGTACACTAAGGCGTTTTTCGCCCAGGTAAAATCCTATCTCAATCTCGTAAACTCCAGCCGGCGTCTGGTCATTCAATCTCAATTCATAGTGATCCTCGATAACCTGACCTGGCACCCAGGTGGAGGTAGGCGCATTACCGCCCTGCGGCCAACTGTCCATCTGTGCCCAGATACTGTTATTGGGACCTAAAACGTGGGTGAAAACGCTGTAATTGTCCCGTACAGGGCGGAGGCATTTCCAGAACAGCGTTAGGTGAAAGGTTTCGCCTGGTCGGGCTACCTGGCGGTCTAGATCATAGCCAACCAGCGCAATGCAGTTGTCGAAATTGATATACACGGGATTTGGAATGCCCTCCTGAGGGCTAACCGCAATGGTAATCTCGCCGAATCGCACGTGATCACCGACAGGTTTTCCCTCTATGTAGGCAGGCAGACGTTGGCCAGTTTCTACTGTGTACAGGCCTACCTCAACCTGTGCCGCTTCTGTGGCGAGTGCCACCGGAGATACCTTGAGGGCATAGGTATCCCGAATAGTATCCCCTGGCTTCCACAGGGTGGTAGGGAATTTTCCCAACCCGGGGTATGTGTCCCTCTGGCCGAGGATCAAATCGCCTGGCGCCAGCAGGTGCACGAAAACGCTATAATTGCGCTCCATCTCTTTTTGTGCTTGCCAGTATAGTGTCACCTCGAGCCAGTCGCCGGGTCCCACTGCATCCGCACTTAATTCGTAGCCCAGCAGGGTAATCTCGTCGTTGAATGAGACGTGCAGTGGATTGAGAATGGCGGCTGTTTCTGTCGGTGATAGGAGAGCAGGCCTGGCGTAGGCAGGGGCAATGTATATGAAGGGAGCAACGATCGCAATGGCGAACATAAGCGCAGCCAAAGCCGCCATGCTCCATGGCCGGACACGTGGTGGCGACAGATGCCACAAACCGAGCGCCACGATAAAGGCAATACAGGGCAGGGCAGGGAAGAGGTGTCGCCCTTGCGACGCTATTGTCATCAGGGTCCAGCGCACGAAAGAGGCGAAAAGGATGATAGGCCAGGCCATAAGCAGGGTGATTTTCAGCCAACGTTCGGTGTGGAAACGCCGCTGTAGCCAGGCCCAGACCAGCGCTAAGACACAACTGAGCACGCCGATCTCAGCAATCGCTGTCAGCAGTTGATAGATCCAATGGGCCATCGGTACATTCACTCCGCCGAAAAAGCCCCAGAACGACATAATGAATCCCCAGCGCTCCCCCCACAACTGAAGCAAAGTGGGCGTTGGGTGACGCGGCCCGGCAATGGTAACGAAGACATTGAGGCCCGTGAAATCACCATAGAGCAGCCAATTGCGAATGTACCACCAGCCGGCCACCACTGTCACGCAGGAGAAGACAATAGCACATCCTCGAACCAGGAAGGACCATTCTTTTCGCTGCCAACTTACCAATATCAGCGCCAACATTGCCAATGGCAACAAACCCAGCCCACTCAGTTTCGAAAGCGCCGCCAACCCGATGACCAAGCCCAATAATGCCAGATGGCCGCATCCCGCCCAGCGCTGAGATACCAGACGCACCATCATCCATACCGCAACAGCGCATAGGGCTGTGGCCAGGGTATCGTTATTCACTGATCCGCTAATGAAAAGGAACATAGGATTGAAGGCCGTGAAAGCCGCCGCGCCCACTGCCAGGGGTTCCCTCTCGGGGAATACTTCAACGCAGATGCGATAGGTACACCACACGGTCACTAGCCCCACGAAGACACTGAGTGCGCGGATGATGTGCACTGCCAGCACTGTCCCTTGGTAGGGAAATCTCTCGCGATCAGTATGCACTATCATGTTGATATTGCCGTCGGGGGTGGGAATGCCGATGTCTGCGTGAGGATTGCGCCACAGTATTTCACTAAGGTCGCTCGTGTCAATCCAGAAGGTAGCAAGTGCGGCCACGGCGTAATACAAAGGAGGCTGGCTGCCTTCCTGTCGCCAGAGTTGCTGGGCCGTCGGGTCCTGAATGGGCAGGCCATGCCCGTCAGCAATGTGTTTGACAAATGGATAGTGCCACAGTTCATCTGAAGCCTCGAAAATGGGCGTGACCACACTGTAAATAAGCCCCAGAAGCACGTAAGCACTTAGTACCGAAATGATAGCCCAGTGTGTTTTCCACTCAGCGCGCCAGGACGGCACGGTAAACCTCCAGCGTCTGCTGTGCAATTTTCTCCCAGCGGAATAACTCCGACAACTTGCGCGCCCCTTCCCTCAGCCTTTGCCGAACTTGTGGATCGCTCATCAGCGTTGTAACTCGCGCGGCGATCGCCTCCGCATCATCTACGGAGACCAGGGCCACGTTTTCTCCATCAACCAGTTCCGGCGTCTCGACCTGTGGGTATGTAGTGACAATGGGCAACCCATGGGCCAGTGCGGCCATGAAACTACCGCGTCGGAAACTGGCACCATCGCGGTATGGAAGCACCACGACATCTGTTGCCAACAGGTTCGCTGATACCTCTTCGGCAGGTGTGTACCCCGTCCACTGGACTCGTTTGCGCAACCCTGATTCTTCTATGAGCCGGTCAATGCCTGCGGCGTAAGCGATGTTCGTCGGGTCACTTGAACCAGTGCGCCCACCTATCATGAGCAACATTGCTGGCTTTCCTGTGTCCACCAATAACCTCAATGCTCGGATCAGCGTTTCCCCACCCTTGCTGGCGTTCAAAAAACCGAAATAGCCCAGGAGCCAATCCTCTGCCCGCACGCCCCAGCGCGCACGCCAGGCATCTCGATTATAGTCAGCAGGCGGATGAGGGCAGATGTTGCTGCCGATTGGGATAAGGTGCGGTTCCCGAGGCCTCATCCATGCCCGAAGTTGTAGGAAATCCTCGCGGTTGGTAGCGATAGCTACCTGACTTTCCCGAGCCAATGCCTTGTTCACCCAGGCCCGCAAAGGCCCTGCCTTGGGGAAGAGATATGGCACGCGCACGTCGTGAAATGTAACTACGATTGGCACGCGTCGCCTTACCCAGCGTGAAGCCAGTGGATACAAATTGATGGCTGGATGCAGGTGGTAGGCTGCTGTCTGGTACTGAATATGGACTACGTCGGCGTGCAGGGTTTGCACATATTGGTGGATCGCAGGCCAGCACCTCCACCCCCAGTTCGGAATGACGCGATGCACTGGTAGTGGCTCCGAGGGTTCACTATCACCAACGCCCGTGACCACGACGATTTCAGCACCCAAACTGCACAGGGCACGACCTAACTCGCGGGTGAAATCGCCCACTCCACCTTGTTGTGGTGGGTATTCGGCGGTCAGCAGGACAACTCTCACGCTATCCCCTTTGTAGGAGTGCGCAGGCCTGAGCGGAGCACCTGTGCATAGGCACGCACCCGCTCTGCCCTTAGCGACCGTTTGTGGCCGATCAGCCACTTCAGTCCCTCGAGGACCATCTGATAGAAATATGTGCCCAGCAAAAACCAACGTAGTATTTCGCCCCAAAGGCCAAAATACTTGCGGAAGTAATACACCTTGCTGCTCTGAAAATAGATGTGGCGCTGTGGCACTACCTGGCTACTCGAGCGGCCCTCGTAGTGTACTACCCGTGCCGACGGCAAGTAGACCACGTGCCAGCCACGTTTTACCAACCGATGGCACCAGTCCATCTCCTCAGAGTACATGAAAAAGCCCTCGTCCAGCGGTCCTACCTGATCAAGAGCCTCCCGTCGCATCATCAAGCACGCTCCCACCACCCAATCTACTTCTTGCTCTTCCTCATCAGAACGGTCCAAACAGTAATAACGGCTGAGGATGCGATTGTGCGGGAACCATTGCTGCAGGATCGTGCTTTCCAGGAAGGCGGTTGCCAGTGTGGGGAAACGACGCCGCGAAGACTGCACATGACCGTCGGGGTAGATTAGTCTGGGTCCAAGTGCGCCTACGCTGGGGTGTGCATCCATATAACGCACCATGGTCGAAAGGGCACCGTCTAACACCTCGGTGTCAGGATTGAGTAACAAGATATAGCGCCCCTTGGCGGTAGCAATGCCCTGGTTGTTCGCCGTTGTGAAACCCGCGTTGCGTTCGTTGGCGACCAGCTGCACTTGAGGGAAGCACTCCCTTACCATCTGAGGGCTGCCGTCCGTTGAGGCGTTATCCACCACGATGACCTCGATCTCCAGTCCATCGCTGGCATGGAAGACCGATTCCAGGCAATGCGCCAAGAGATCTTTCACGTTCCAGTTCACTATCACTATAGAAAGGTCTATCATACCGGACCCCGCTGGAGATGGTTGCCGACAAGGGGTGTATGCAGTTCGCTCTGTGTGGATAGGCTCAAAAGCCGAAGAGACGGCGAGCGTTCACCGTTGTGGCCTGGGCGATTGATTGAAAAGAAATCCCCCGCGTTTCTGCTACCTTCGTGGCTATGAGGCGCAGATAAACGGGTTCATTGCGCCGACCCCGGTATGGCATCGGTGCCAGATAGGGACAGTCTGTCTCTACTAGCAATCGTTCTAACGGTACCCTCGCTATTACTTCTCGCAATCTAATCGCGTTCGGAAAGGTGACAGAACCAGCGGTCGAAATGTAGAACCCCATTTGAATGGCTTCTTGGGCTGTCTCCAGGCTGCCAGAGAAACAGTGCATCACACCCTGTAGCCCTGCTCCGTCTGCCTGTAGCATCTCCAACACCTCTCGGTGTGCGTCTCGATCGTGAACGATAATGGGCAACCCCAATTCTTTGGCCATCCTTAGTTGTGCTCGGAAGGCGCGTCGCTGATCGGGGGCAGGCGACAAGTTACGGTAGAAGTCCAATCCAATTTCACCGATAGCGATCACTCGGGGATGCTTTGCCAATTGCCGTAATTCTTCCCAAGTCCTTTTGTCCGTTTCCTTTGCCTCATGAGGATGCACTCCCACTGCAGCGAATACGCCTTCATACGCCTCCGCAATCGCCACAGCGCTCTTACTGGAAGTGATATTTGTGCCCACAGTGATAATGAAATGCACGCCGGCCGCCACTGCGCGGCGGATGGTTTCTTCCAAATCGTGCTCGAACTGAGGATCATCTAAGTGGGCGTGTGTATCAACCAAGACAGGCACATCTGTGGTAGCCACTACGAATCCTGCTCCAACCCAGCGATTTCCAGCCCTGCTTCCAGGATGGGCTGCACCAAATCCTGGCGTGTGGTTTCCGTATAGATGCGGATAAGGGGTTCCGTCCCAGAGAAGCGGATGAGCAGCCAGCTCCCGTCCTCTAAGTTGAACTTGAAGCCGTCTTTAGAATCTATGTGCAACACCTTAAGTCCGGCAATCTGGTCACATCGGCAGGATTGGACACGGGAGGTTACTTCGCCCCGATCTTCAGGCGGAAAATGGACGTCTATCCGGTCGTAGTAGTGGGGCCCAACTAGCGAGTACAGATATTCGACAAGCCTGGAAGGTGACATATCTTTCCGAATCATCAGATCCAGCAGGAAGAGCCCCGCTACAATGCCATCGCGTTCGGGGATATGCCCTTTGAATCCGAAACCACCGCTTTCTTCACCGCCGAAGATCGCATCTTTCTCCATCATCATCGGCCCTACGTATTTGAAACCCACTGGCGTTTCATAAACCGGCAGATCGTATAACTTCGCCAATTTGTTGGCCATCGCAGTCGTGGTAACAGTTTTAATGATAGGGCCGCGCATTCCTCGGACTTCAAGTAGGTAGAGCAAAAGCAGCCCGTAGACCTGCAACTGGTTGATGAAGTTGCCCTGCTCATCCATGAGGCCGATGCGGTCAGCGTCTCCGTCAGTGGCCAGCCCTGCGTTAGCCTTGTGCTCAGCGATAGCCTGGGCCAGTGCTTTGAGGTTGTGGTCAATGGGCTCGGGATGATCGAGGCCCGGGAAAAGCGGGTTGCGGACGTTGTGGATTTCAATCACTTTCGTTGTGCCATCATCCAGCAAAGTTGGGAAGTAACCCATCCCTGCGCCAAACATAGCATCTACAACAACGGTTAACCCCGCCTTTTTAATAGCCTCTACATTCACCAGCCTTTTCACTTGTTCTAAGTATGCTGGACGGGGGTCGAGGTCTCTCACGAGCCCCTTCTCACGGGCCCGCTCGAGGTCTATGTACCTCACCTGGATTTTACCCGCCTGGGTTGCGCTAATGTGCTTCTCCAAGGCAGCGACAACTTGAGGGGAGGCGCTGCCCGCGTAGTCTGGTTTGTACTTGAAGCCATTCCAGATGCCAGGATTGTGACTGGCGGTAATGATGGCAGCGCCGGCGGCCTTGCGATCCAGGATAGCCCAAGAAATGGCGGGTGTGGGCGCGGGCCGGTCACATAGATAGGCGACGATGCCGTTCCCTGCCATTACTTCCGCCACAGCCGCGCCGAAGTTCTCGGACAAGAAGCGCGTGTCATAGCCTACTATCAGGCCGCGTTGAGTGTCGTTAGTCTCCTTCAGATACTCGGCCACAGCCTGTGCACAGATGCGCACATTCTCAAATGTGAAATCCTCAGCGATGATCGCCCGCCAGCCATCCGTGCCGAATTTGATGACCCCGCTCATCGTCCTTTCCCTCAACCTCGTTGTTTTCGCACCAATTCTAGATCTGCATCCACCATCATTTCGATGAGCTGCTTGAATGAGATCTCTGGTTTCCAACCCAGCACACGACGAGCCTTACTGGCGTCGCCTACCAGTTGGTCTACCTCCGCTGGGC
This sequence comes from Chloroflexota bacterium, assembly GCA_014360825.1. Lineage (NCBI taxonomy): Bacteria > Bacillati > Chloroflexota > Chloroflexota bacterium. The sequence continues at coordinate 54,541 of JACIWT010000003.1, forward strand.
GGAAGAATTGTTTGTCCACTACTACGTGGTCTTGCCAATTGAGCCCCACGTAAGCAAATGCCATCTCGCATAACTCGCGCACAGAATGGGTCTCCCCTGTGGCAATGACGTAATCATCCGGTTTATCTTGCTGAAGCATGAGCCACATTGCCCGCACATAGTCACCAGCGAACCCCCAATCTCGGCGTGCGTCCAGATTGCCCAAGCGCAATTCTTTCTCCAGGCCCAGTTTAATCCGCGCCACACCATAACTCACCTTGCGGGTGACGAATTCTAACCCCCGTCGTGGCGACTCGTGGTTGAACAGGATGCCGGAACAAGCGAACATATCATAACTCTCACGGTAGTTCACTGTGATCCAGTGCCCGTACACCTTTGCCACACCGTAAGGGCTGCGCGGGTAGAAGGGCGTTCTCTCATTTTGAGGGGACTCGCCCACTTTACCAAAAACCTCGCTACTGGATGCCTGATAGAAGCGGATACTGGGATCCACCAAACGAATGGCCTCCAACATCCGAGTTACGCCCAGGGCAGTGAATTCACCAGTTAGTACCGGCTGTTTCCACGAGGTAGGCACGAAGGATTGAGCCGCTAGATTATATACCTCATCGGGCCGATATTCACGCACGATATCGAGCAGGGAACCCTGGTCAAGTAAATCGCCCTGTGCCAGTGTTACCCTATCTTGGATATGACGGATACGCTCAAAGTTCAACGTGCTGGTGCGGCGCACCATGCCGATGACATCGTAGCCTTTCTCAAGCAGGAATTCGGCCAGGTATGAACCGTCTTGCCCGGTGATGCCTGTGATTAATGCTTTGGTCATTGGTTATGCTGCCTCCTCACCTTTGTGCGCCAGTCATCCAGAACGTCAGCCAACGTGCGCTCAAAGGGTATTTGTGTTTGCCAGCCTGTTAGAGCGCGGAACTTACTGCAATCGCTTAGCAATTCAGGGACCTCTGAGGGCCTCATACGTGCCGGATCTTGTTCGATCCTGACCGCGACTGTGCTCAGCGACTGGAGAATAGTCAGCAACTCCTGGATGCTGTGCGAGCGCTCAGAGCCAAGGTTATAGACCTCGCCTGGTTCTCCCATAGTGATGGCCAGATAATACCCACGCACGATGTCTCGCACGTCGCTGAAATCACGCTTGGCACTAAGATTGCCGACGCGCACGACTGGCTCGCGCTGCCCCAACTCGGCCTCAGCAATCTGTCGGGCGAAGGAGGATGCCACAAATGCATCGCTCTGGCGCGGGCCCAGGTGATTGAATGGCCGCACCCGGATAGCAGGCAACTTGTAACTCACGGCGTATTGGTAGCCCAAGAGGTCTTGGGCGACCTTACTGACCGCATAGGGACTGGAGGGGCGCAGAGGATTTGTCTCGCGGATGGGGAGTTCGCCCGGATGGACCAAGCCGTACTCGTCTGCTGAGCCGATTACCAGTACCCTCGGCATGGGATCAAGGCGCACCGCGGCTTCCAGGATATTGAGTTGAGCGCGGATATTATTCTCCAACGTAGCCCATGGATCTTCCCACGACTTGGGCACAAAAGACTGAGCAGCGAGATGGAAAATATAGTCTGGTTGCATCTCGGCGCAGAATTCCTTCAGTGCTGCGGCGTCCATTAGATCCACTTTGCGCAGGGTCAATTGCGAGTGTAGATGGGCAACGTGACCCCCACTCGAGCGAATGGTGCCCCACACTTCCCAGTCCGTGTGCTCAAGCAGGTATTCAGCCAGATGGCTCCCAGCGAAACCAGCGATGCCCGTGATCAGTGCTCTCAGTGCCCCGCCTCCGCACCCAAATTGATTCGATGCCCTTACCTTATTAAGAGTATTTCAACTTATTATAGCCTGCTTTGACTAGTAACGCAAAGCCGCCCGCGGTCTTTGCAAAGGCCCGCAGGCGGCAAAATAGCTCTCAAGAGCGTAACTATGTCCCTGCTTCCCACGATTCCAGATACTGTTTCTGCGATGGTGTCAGTGTGTCTATCTCCACGCCCATAGCACGCAACTTGAGCCGAGCGATAGCCTGGTCAATCTCGGTTGGCACCGGGTACACTTGTTTCTCCAACTCTCTCGCGTGTTTCGCCAGATACTCTACGCTCAATGCCTGGTTGGCGAAGCTCATGTCCATGACGCTGGCGGGGTGGCCCTCGGCGGCGGCCAGGTTCACCAACCGTCCCTCGCCCAATAGCGAGATACGCCGCCCATCGTGCAGAACGTACTGGTCCACATACTCGCGCACGCGACGTTTCTCCACAGCCAGCTCCTCTAATGCTGGTATATTGATCTCGACGTTGAAATGGCCCGAATTGGCGAGTATCGCGCCGTCTTTCATCACCTCGAAGTGAGGCTTATCCAGCACGTTGATATCGCCAGTGGACGTAACGAAGATGTCGCCGATTTTGGCTGCTTCGAGCATGGGCATCACCCGGTAACCATCCATGACTGCCTCTAAGGCGCGAAGGGGGTCTACCTCAGTGACAACGACGTTCGCCCCCATGCCGCGAGCACGCATGGCAATGCCTCGCGAGCACCAGCCATACCCACCAACTACGAGGGTCTTGCCCGCTAAAAGGATGTTGGTAGACCGAACAATGCCGTCAATGGTAGATTGCCCTGTGCCGTAGCGGTTGTCAAAGAGATGCTTGGTCATAGCGTCGTTGACGGCGATGATGGGATAGCATAACACGCCATCTTTGGCCATTGCCCGTAGGCGAATGACGCCGGTGGTGGTCTCCTCAGTGCCGCCCAGGACATCGTTGAGTTGCTCGCGGCGTTCCTTATGCAATGTGGAAACCAAATCCGCACCGTCGTCCATAGTGATGTGGGGTTTGTGATCGAGCGTGGCCTTGATATGTTCATAATACGTGACGTTATCCTCGCCTTTGATGGCGAATACCGGTATTTCCAGGCGCATCACAAGTGAGGCCGCTACATCGTCCTGAGTGGAGAGCGGATTGGAAGCGCAGAGTGTCACGTCGGCTCCACCGGCTTGTAAGGTGCGCATGAGATTAGCGGTCTCCGCGGTGACGTGCAAGCACGCCGCGATGCGTAAGCCACGTAGCGGCCGCTCGCGTTCAAAGCGCTCGCGGATTAACCGTAGGACTGGCATCTCCTGCTCGGCCCATTCGATGCGGTAATGACCCTTGTCTGCCAACCCCGGATCTTTGATATGGTATTCTCTATTCGTCACTCGGCTCCTTTACCAGACGCTAAATTCGCCTCGAGAGAGGCGTTCTGTGAACTGATAGATGTCCGTCAGTTCTCGTTCCATAATGCTGCTCACCCGCTTGTGAATGTCGCGGAGATCAGTCCCTGGTGCTAGCACAAGCTGGGCGGAGGCAATGAGAGGCTGATCAATGGGCTGACCGATTTGGCTGCACAACCAGACGTAAACTTCTGAGAGGCCTGGTACATTCTCATAAATGTCGTTCGCTATGCGATGGCTGAGCAGGCTGTAAATTTTGCCCACATGGCTGACGGGATTCTTCCCCGCTGCGGCTTCGGTGCCCATTGGTCGGTTCAGGGCGATCACGCCATTCACCTTGTTCCCGCGCCCCACTTGTCCACAGTCGCCACCCTCGGCCGAGGTGCCTAATACCGTCAGATACATCCCGTCTGCACCTCGCCCGGGAATATCAAGCGTGTTCAGATCCACGCGGATGCTGTTAAAGTTCATGTTCTTCGCAGAAATGAAATTCTGAATGGCATCATGAATCTCCTCTTTGCGGGCGAAATACCCCTTCTCGCTTTCGACAAAGCGGTCTACGAAGGCCATGGCGATGGTGAGCACCAAGTCCCGTCCGCAACGATAGCCCATCACTTTGATATCCTCGCCCGATTCGGGGAATTTCCTCTTGAATTCTGGGGAGTTCATGTAATGCTCCACTTCCAAGACAGCCTTCTCCGTTTCAGTAAGTGGTGCATAGCCCACGGCGGCTGAGGTATCGTTTGCACCGATAACTTCCCGGTCGAAGATATCGGTCAATTCGGGTGACCCCTCTTTGATCTCGTTCTGGTAAACCACGTGGGTCTCCGGATCTACAAAACGCAGGTTTCGGCCTAACCACTGCTGGGCGGTACGAATGGCAATATCGCCCACGTCCACGCGCTTGCCTTTGTGCTCGTAAATGGCCCGATCACCGAAGACCAAGCGCATGGGCTCCTCCACGGTACCCCCACCAATGCGGGGCGAGGTCTTGCCTGCTACCAGAAGCCCTTTGTCAATATTGTGGTGCACGATGCGGCCAAAAGTCTCGCGATAGGCAGCGCACAAAGCCAGAGAAATCTCCTCGGCGATGGCGTCACAGATGGAGTCGGGATGACCAACCCCCTTTCGCTCCACAAGTTCAACCGCTTGCTGCTCGACGGGCGTCTTGTCGAGGCTCTCAACAATGATGTTTTTCACTTGCTCCTCCTGACTGATCAGTATGGTTGTACATTTTCTCGCAATACGCCTAGGCCCTTTACAAAAGGGCGGTGAATTTCGAACCCGAGTCTCTCATTTAACTGTGGTCTCTCGAAGCCGCGGGCAGTCCTTAGCCTGCGGACAGATGACATCAAAACTAGTGAAGTTTAAGAAGTCGCTGTATCGGGACATCACATCATCCCAGGTAACCTCACGCAAGCGTTCCACACTGAAACCTTCTACCACGAATGAGGCAACCACGCTGCCATGGATAATAGCCCGTTTGATGGAAGGAAGCGTTAGGTCACCGGTTTTTGCCAAATAACCTACGAATCCGCCGGCAAATGTATCCCCTGCTCCGGTGGGGTCCTTGATTTTTTCCAACGGATAGGCTGGGGCAAAGAAATAAGAGGCCGTTGGATCCTCGCCGTTCGCGAACAGGACTGCGCCATATTCGCCCTTTTTGACCACCACGGCCCGGGGGCCCAGGCTGAGGATATGGCGTGCCGCGCGGATGAGACTGAAGGTATTGGCGTACTGCCGTGCTTCGGCCTCGTTCATCAACACGATATCCACCTTGGAGATGGTTTTAGTGAGTTCCTCTTTACGATAGGTGATCCAATAGTTCATTGTATCGAGCACAGTGAGTCGGGGGCAATCTACCTGGCTCAACACATTCATCTGCAGCACAGGATCAATGTTGGCCAGGAAAACGTATTCCGAGGCGCGATAGGATATGGGTAACTTCGGATTGAAAGTGGCAAAGACATTGAGTTGCGTATCCAACGTCTCCGCAACATTCATGTCATAGCCGTAGCGACCAGCCCAACGGAAAGTTTTGCCCTCTTCTATCTGCAGGCCTTCCAAACTGACCCCTCTGGATCTAAGAAAGTCCATATACTCTTGCGGAAAATCCGTGCCCACAACGGCGACCATATTCACCTGGTCGTATAGACTAGCCGCTGTGGAAAAGTACGTGGCTGAGCCGCCCAGGACATCTTCTACCCGCCCAAAAGGCGTTTGGATAGAGTCCATGCCTACAGAGCCAACGACCAGAATACTCAACCGACCCCCCTGATCAAACGGACAGACCGTATCTACGGCGCATGACCATAGATACGCCTGCTGTGAGTTCCAACACTAAGCGCGCCACATCTTCAGAGAGTGACCCCGTACCACATGATGGTGTGACAAGCCCGGCGGCCAGTAACTTATCTCTGGACACCCCTTTATCTGCCAGCCCTTGTATGGCTTGCTCTAAGCGGTCTACCAGACTGGTGATGGTCTCACTCACGGCCTCCGTGCTCGCGGGTACAATGCCCCAGGCGATAATACCGCCCCGATCCAGAAAGGCACTGACTTCCTCGGTGTACAGGGCGATGGTGTGCGCGTAGTTATATGCATCCAGATTGAGAATATCTATGGGTGTGGATAACAGAATTGACCAGTCCGTATTGCCACAGCAGTGCACGCCTTTAAGTCCCTCAATACCGGCCAGGACTTCGTTTAACAAGGTGATGACCTGCTCTCGACTCAGGGAAACGAAGGCGGACCCAAACGAGGCCATGTAGGGCTCGTCAACAAAGATAATAGTTTGAGGGACGACCTGCTGTAACTCGCGTTCCTGCCAAGAGGCCTTAAGCCGCAGGAGTTTGGCAACGGCGTCGGCTAGGATTTCGTCGTAGAGGATAGGGCGGCGGTTCTGATCCACTACCGTAAGTCCCCAACTAATGGGCCCTGTCACCTGTCCTTTGAGCGCAATAGGCGGTGGGTCGACCGATAGGCCTTCCTCCAAAAGTACTGCTAGCCCCGCAGCGTACTTCGGGCTGATGGCAGCATAACTGAGCCTATTCTCGAGATATGCCATGTATAGGAGTTCGAGTGTTTTGTCTTTCTCCGGGCTATCGGTGTCCACGTAAATGCGTTCGTCCTCGATCACCACACCGGGGAAACCCTCGCTGTACTGCACGTACATGTTCTCAAAAAAACTACGTCTGGGCAACTGGGGCCAACAGGGGATCTGCGGGGTGGTGCGGCGTAGAAGATCCCAGGCATCATAGGGGTTGGTGTGCGGAACACTGCCAACCGACATGGGCAGCCAGTTCGGCTCAAACTTTCTATTCATATGCACCCCTGGAACTGTGAAGTGAATGTTTTCTCTGCGCATTGGCCACAGCGCGAGCCAATCCCTGTTCGAATGGCGGATATACGATGCCCTCCTCGGTTACAATACCCATAACATAGCGGTGCGGAGTCACGTCGAAAGCAGGATTGGCAACATGCACCCCTTCGGGAGCGATGGGTATATCGCGGATGTGCGTTACTTCCCGCGTCGCTCGCTCCTCAATGGGGATCTCGGCGCCCGTGGCTATACTCAGATCAATGGTGGAAGTGGGCGCAACGGAGTAGAAGGGCACACCGTTCTCTCGAGCCAGCACTGCTAGCGAGTAGGTGCCAATCTTGTTGGCAACATCACCGTTGGCTGCGATGCGATCCGCGCCCACAAGGATAATGTCCACCTGACCCCGGGAGATGAAATGCCCAGCCATGTTATCGGTGATCAAGGTGCAGGGGATGTTGTCACGCATTAGTTCCCAGGCTGTCAAACGCGCACCCTGGAGATAAGGTCTCGTCTCATCTACCCAGACATGAACCCGCTTGCCCTGCTCGATTGCGGCCCGCACCACACCCAACGCGGTTCCATAATCTACTGTGGCCAAGGCTCCAGCGTTGCAGTGGGTGAGAACATTAAACCCGTCCTGGATGAGGATAGCGCCGTTAGCGCCTATGCGCCGGTTAACTTCCACATCTTCATCGGCGATGCGTTGTGCTTCGACCACCAGCGCCTGGCGGATATGTTCAGGATCAGCAAAGGCCGGGTTGCGGGCTAGGTGCATCATGCGCTGAATAGCCCAGAAAAGATTGACCGCGGTGGGGCGAGTAGCGCTGAGCACCTCAGCCGCTGTATCGAGGTCTCTGATGAGAGCCTGACAACTGTTCGCCGGGCTTTGGAGGGCGGCCAATGCCAAACCATAGGCAGCAGCAGCACCAATAGCCGGCGCGCCGCGGATCTCCATTTCCTTGATGGCTTTGGCCACGCCGCGGTAGTCCCTGTATTCCAACACCGCGTACTCCTGGGGGAGCCTTCGCTGATCTATCAATTTGACAATCCCATCATGCCATTCGATACTGCGCAAAATGAGCCTCCGCCGGTCACAAAAAAACTCCCCGATGGGAGAGATGCGTCTTGACAAGCACTCCCTCATCTTCCAGAGAACTACCGCTTGGACGGCAAGCCTCTGCCGGACTTGGCACCGTGATCAGGCACATCCGAACAGAAGGAACTCAACGCGGCGCGCCTGAAATGGTTGCCGGGGTTTCACAGGGCCGGTCCCTCCACCCCTCTGGATAAGAGCACGCTTTCTCCAGTATGTAATTGCTTTAGAATAAACTCATAATAGCACAGGAAGGCAGGTTTGTCAAAAATTGACAGTTTAAAAAAGGGGTCATACAATGTATTTGACTACAAATCCGCTAAGAGGAGGGGCTATGTATCAGAATACTGTGGTTGTGGGCCATCTGGGACGCGATCCCGAGATGCGATACACGCCTAAGGGTACGCCTGTGACCCAATTTACCATGGCCACCACGCGTAAATGGACAGATGCAGAGGGCAACCCGCAAGAAAAGACCACCTGGTTCCGCGTGAGCGCTTGGGGGCGTCTGGCTGAAACATGTAATCAGTATCTAAGCAAGGGACGATTGGTTCTCGTGGAGGGCGAGATTGATGCCTCGGCGTGGCAGGGGCAGGACGGCCAGCCTCGCGCCACGCTCGAACTTCGCGCCCGTAACGTGAAGTTCCTCGGTGGTCGCGGTGCTGAGGCAGCCCCTGGTGAACTGGCTGTGGGTGAGGTGGCCGAAGAAGAGATCCCCTTCTGACCCGCTTGGTAGTGCGCCTACTCAGACAAAGGCAGGCCGGTTCCTCTGCTACTCTTTCTAACTGTTAACTGGCCTGAAGTTTTGGATTGCCGCATCATGACGAACCTGGGGGGAACAACCGTCCAAAAGGTAATGATCCAAGAAACCGCAAGCCGTGTGATAGACAACATTGAAAAAGTCATCGTTGGCAAGCGCGATGTCATCGAACTTGTGTTGGTGGCTTTGCTCTGCGAGGGGCACATCCTCATTGAGGATGTGCCCGGTATCGGTAAAACCACCTTGGCGAAGGCCATCGCTCGCTCCCTAGGCTGTACCTTTCAGCGCATTCAGTTCACCCCCGATCTCTTGCCTTCTGATGTGACGGGCATATCCTTTTATAACCAAAAGAAGGGCGAATTTGAGTACCGCCCTGGCCCCATCATGTCCCAATTGGTGCTGGCTGATGAGATCAACCGCGCCACACCACGTACACAGTCGGCGTTGCTCGAGGCCATGCAAGAACAACAGGTAACGGTGGACGGTGATACCAAACCCCTGCCTCGCCCCTTTCTTGTCCTCGCTACCCAGAATCCAATCGAACTGGAAGGTACCTTCCCTTTGCCAGAGGCGCAAGTGGATCGCTTTTTAATGAAAATTGCACTGGGCTACCCTAGTGAAGAGGATGAGAATCGCATCCTCCTTCGCTTTGAGAAGGATGACCCATTAGAGAACTTGGAACCCGTTATACAGAGCGCAGACTTGTTAGAACTCCAACGCGCTGCCAGAGACGTTCGCGTGGAGGCATCGGTGCGCGAGTACATCGTCCGTGTATGTCGTGCCACCCGAGAACACCCTTCCGTGGAATTAGGGGTGAGCCCTCGTGGGACATTGGCCTTGTACAAAACATCCCAGGCCCTGGCTGGTATTCGCGGTCGCAACTATGTCATCCCCGATGACGTGAAACATCTGGCTCCGTATGTCCTCATTCACCGCATTATCATTAATCCCCAAACTCGGCTTCGCGGCCGCACCCCTCAAGAAGTGGTGGCCGAGATCGTGAACGCCGTCCCGGTGCCAGTGGAGCATTAATGTTCAACGAGGTGTGGCTCATTCTGGCTGGCTTTGTTATGCTGGTCGGGCTGGTCCTCCACCAAGACGGTTTGATGACCATCTCTTCATTGCTCCTGACGGTCGCCGGTGTCGGCTGGGTCTGGAAACATTTTGCACTGCGCTGCGTAGAATACGAACGTAAGTTCAGCGAACGGCGTGCCTTTGTGGGCGAGGTCATTGATCTTACCATCACAGTCACCAACCGTAAGCCGTTACCCCTGGCCTGGCTACGTATCGAGGATGAATATCCGCTTCCAGTGGGTCTCCTGGATGGAACTTTGGCGCCTTGTAACAAACCTGAGACCGCCTATTTGACCAACTTGCTTTCCTTGCGGTGGTATGAGCGAGTGCGCTGGCGATATCGCCTGCAGTGTAGCCAGCGTGGTGTATACGCCTTTGGCCCCGCAAAGATCAGTTCTGGCGATCTCTTCGGTCTGTTCAGCGAAAGCGTCATCTCCCCTAAGATCAACTGGCTCATTGTCTATCCTCAGGTGCGGCCCTTGGAGGACTTCGAACTACCACCCAAGGAGCCGTTCGGCGAAATCAAAGCCCGCCAGCGTATTTTCGAAGACCCCAGTCGAACCATCGGCGTGCGTGATTACCACGCCGAGGATGCTCTGAAACGCATTCACTGGAAAGCGACCGCCCGTCAGCAAAAACTGCAGGTTCGTGTCTATGAGCCAACCACAATTCAACAACTCGCCATTTTCATGAATATTGCTACGCTGCCTAAGGTTTGGCATGGCGTGATTCCCTCGCTGCTCGAAAAGGTAATCAGCGTGACGGCCTCCATCGCTGCCTATGGCATAGAGCGACGTTGGCAGGTGGGCGTTCTGGCGAACGGCTGCTGGCCGCAATCTGATCAGCCATTAAAGGTATTGCCTGGTCGCAGTCCTGATCAGTTGACCAGTATTCTGGAGTCGTTGGCGGCTGTAACTTCCGTACCCACCATCTCCATCGAAGAGTTTATTGCTCGCGAAAGCCCACGCTTACCCTGGGGCGCGACGCTGGTCGTGGTAAGTGCCGTGCTCACCGAAGAACTACTGGTAGTATTGGCGCGTCTCCATGATGCTGGGCGACGCCTGGCGTTGGTCTCGCTGGATGAAAAGGTCCCTGCCCCGCAGGTGCCAGGGCTGCTCCTCTATCGAGTGCGTGAGGATGGGGAGGTGTTCCGTATGGAGCCGCTTGAGGAGGTAGCAGATGCGCACAGCGTTGCGTGAGCGCTGGCGACAGGAAGCCCTCCTCCTCGCAGTCGCGGCAATGGAGACTTGTTGGATCTACCCATGGCTCCTTTTCCTCACCCGCATCGCCGGTGAGAGGCAGAACCAGGTGCCTCCCGTTGCCGTGTTTGCCTCCCTCTACGGCGTGATCGTTGTCGCTCGAGTTCTATCCGCATTGGATGTGCGTTTGGTTCACCAGCAGGTCATTGTCATTGTCCTGGCGATTGTATCCACCCACCTCCTTATCCGACTCTGTCTTTTTCCGGATTATGCCCCTTTTGATCCACGGTGGTGGAGCGACCTTATCGGCCAAACAGCACACACCTGGCAGCGTATCCCGGCTGCGTTAGTCGTCGCTTTCGTCAATCTGCTTGTGTGGTGGCGGGGGACCGATCTCTCCCATGAGTATTTAGGGATTGATGGTGTGGGTTTTTACTTCCGTTGGGGTATCGTGGCTCTTATTTGGTTTTTCGTAGCCAGTGTATTCGTCGCTACGCTAAACATGGCTCCATGGGTGTTCGCTTATTTCTTCTGCGGGTTGCTTGCGGTCGCTTTGGCTCGTGTGCACGAGGTAAGCCAAGGGCACATGGGCATCCGCACACCTTTCAACGCCTCTTGGGCGGTAACTGTTTTGGTTGGAGCGTTGGCAGTAATTGGGTTGGGGGCCTTGCTCGCAGGCATGCTTTCGGTGGAGAGCCTAACCGCATTGATCGTGTGGCTTAACCCCGTGATCGTCATTTTGCAGGCTGTGCTACTCGTCATCGCCACGGTGCTTGGCCGGCTTCTATTAGAACCCCTCCTTCAACTTCTGATCAGGCTCTTCGAACACGTTTTCCAAAGCGACGCTCTGCGACAATGGTTTCAAACCAACCCGGGTGAAATGCCCGCCTTCTCACCGCAGCCTTACCAACCACCCTTGTTTATTCAAGTCCTCGGTTGGGCCGTGCCACTTGTTATCTTGGGATTGGTCGTGGTGGCCATTGCTCTGACCATTTCACGGCACTTGCAAGGGCAAAATGGGCGAGAAGTAGAACGAGAGTCCGTCTGGACATCCACGGACCCTTTGAAAGATTTGCAGGGTGCATTCGGTGTTTTGCTCAAGCAGATGCGAGAGCAAGCAGCGCAACTCCTACGTATACGGGAGGAGGAATTCACTATCGAGTCTATCCGCAAGATATATGCCAGTCTGACTCGACTTGCCGCCAATGCAGGGCATCCCCGCGCCGAGGCCGAGACTCCATACGAGTACCTGGATAGACTGCGCCAAGCCTTGCCAGGTAGTGAGGGGGATGTGGCACTGATCACCCAGGCATACGTAAGGGCACACTATGGTGAACAGCCCGATGATGAGTTGGAGTTGAGACGAGTGCGTGAGGCTTGGTTTCGTGTAAGCAGTCAGATGGAAAGAGAGTCGAGTAAAACGCATTAGACGGTACGCCCACATGGACACTGGCTCTCACCGTTAGGCCTTTGTTCACTACGATAAAATCATGGAGAGGGGTACTATTTTATGCCTGTAATTGATTTTCACATTCACCTGGCCCAAGCCGAGCACAGTCTCCCCTGGGTCGTTGAGTGGACTAAGAGCGTGGTCGCCGACCCAGAGACCATCGCTGTCCTGCAAACAGGTCTGACTCCAGAAAAAGTCTGCCGAATTCTACGCGGCGCAGGAGTGGACTACGCTGTCGCCCTGGCGGAGATGAGCCCCATTACCACTGGTGTTGTCACCAATGAATATGTGGCTGAATTCTGTCGGGCTACAGACATGCTGATCCCCTTCGCCAGCATAAACCCATTTATGATCGCGTGGCCAGACCGCGAGTTAGAGCGTTGCGTGTGCGAACTAGGCTTTCGCGGCCTGAAACTGTATCCCACTTACCAGCAATTTTACCCCAACGATGCCCAACTTTATCCCATCTACGCTGTAGCCCAGGAACTACACATACCAGTGATGTTCCACACCGGCCTCTCGGTCTTCCGCGGTTCACGACTGAAGTACGGTGACCCACTCCTATTGGATGATGTGGCAGTGGATTTCCCTGACCTCGTTATCCTGCAGGTGCATGGTGGACGGGGTGTGTGGTACGACCATGCAATGCTGATGGCTCGACTGCATCCCCATGTGTACATAGAAATCTCCGGTCTACCGCCGAAGCGGTTACTTACCTATTTCCCGGATCTGGAGCGTTTCGCGGATAAGTTCATCTTTGGCTCAGATTGGCCAGGACTGCCCAGTCTAAAAGGTAGCCTCGAGGAGATACGGGCCCTACCCATTAGCAATGAGGCGAAAGATAAGATACTGGGTGGCAACGCCAGTCGGATCCTGGGGTTAAACAGCGCTTAGAAAGGCAGCGGAAACACATGCGCGCAGATGGCCGTGAAAATGACCAGTTGCGACCGGTAGTGATCAAACCAAACTACTTGGACTATGCCGAGGGCTCAGCCTTGATCCAGATGGGACATACATGGGTACTGTGTGCGGCTTCCATCGAAGACGAAGTGCCCTTGTGGCTACGTGGCCAAGCCCAGGGTTGGGTTACGGCGGAGTATGATATGTTGCCCCGTTCCACACGCCAGCGGACTCCACGTAGCCGCACGGCGATGGAAATGCGCGGCCGAACACAGGAGATACAGCGCTTTATTGGACGCTCGTTGCGCGCCTCGTTGGACTTGCGTAAATTAGGGGAGCGCACCATCCTCGTTGACTGCGATGTTATTCAGGCCGATGGCGGCACGCGTACAGCGGCCATCACTGGTGGCTATGTAGCGTTGGCCCTGGCGCTCAAGAAACTCATCCTGAACGGCCAGTTGCGCCGCGACGTTATACGTGCTCCTGTGGCTGCTGTGAGTGTGGGAGTGGTACAGGACGAACTGTTGTTGGACCTGTGCTATGCCGAGGATGCTCAGGCCGAAGTGGATTTCAATGTAGTGATGACGGCGCGGGGCCTGTTTGTCGAAGTGCAAGGAACAGCCGAGGGCCGCCCTTTCAGTCGGGATACACTGGAAGAATTACTGGCCTTGGCGGAGAAGGGAATCCAAGATCTATTCGCTGCCCAGAGGCAGGTGTTGGAGGGGAAATAAAAGTGGAACCCTCCGCCAAAAGGCGTTCTTGAACGGTCTTTTGGCGAAGAGTTCCAAATATGATACGAGGGGTCAACCAGCGATTGGCACGGAACGGGGTCATTTGCCGAACATAGAGACCCCCGGGCGCTACTTTTTGCGCTGCCGTTGCCAGCGCGTTCGTTTGAGCATCTTGCGATGTTTGTGCTTGGCAATTTTCTTGCGCCTTTTCTTGATCACTGAGGGCATACGACTTTCCTTTCTCCAGCGATTAGTTCGAATTCACCCTAATTATGCCGTAATTCTTTGCCGAAGTCAACTGACTTGTTTTGAACGCATTGTTTGCCGTATGCTCAACGCATCGTTAGAATTATTGATTACGAAATCCTTTGGGGGTGTTCTATGAATCGCGATCAGGCTTGGGCGGCGCTAACAGAATTTACAGCCAATCCTAATCTCATCAAGCATGCTCTTGCGGTAGAGGCCGCCATGCGCGCCTACGCTCGCAAGTACGGCGAAGACGAAGATATTTGGGGCATTGTAGGCCTCCTCCACGACTTCGATTACGAGCAACACCCCACTGCCGAAGAGCACCCCTTCGTGGGGATGGAAATCCTGCGCCAGCGCGGTTGGCCTGATGAGATCATTGAGGCCGTGGCCTCCCACGCTGATTACACGGGCATCCCTCGTGACACCCGGATGAAAAAGGCTCTTTTTGCCGTGGACGAACTCACTGGTCTGATCGTAGCCGTTGCACTGGTGCGACCGTCCAAAAGCCTGATGGATGTGGATGTCGAGGCAGTGCGAAAGAAATGGAAGGATAAGGCTTTCGCCCGTGGTGTGAATCGCGCGGACATCGAGCGCGGTGCAGCGGAATTGGGCGTGGATCTGAATGAGCACATTTCCACAGTTATCAATGCGATGCAGAAGATTGCTGTTGAGTTGGGGTTGGGTGGAAATGAGCCTCGTAAGTAGAGGTATAGAAACGCCAGCCTGCGCAGGTATCCTAAACACTAAAGAGGCGGGATCTCGAGAGCATGAAGGCGGCGAGGGACTCGATTTTAACTCGTGATTGGCGTAAGCAAATCCCTTGGTCGATAGTTTTGCTGCTCGTTCTGGTCTTGGCTGCCACGGCAGGAACTTTCTGGCTGCTGGCCCCCTGGGCCAGTGGTCAGGTGCCATTGGTCACCCCGACGGCCACGTGCACTCCATTTCCGCCGACACGCACGCCCACACCGACCCCTACACCCTCTGCGAGTCCTACCTTTCCGGTGAGTATCACTCACACCGTGTTGACGGGGGAGACCCTCTCTTCCATTGCCGAGGATTATGATGTGACCGTGGCATCCCTGGCCGCCGCCAATGACATGACTGGGAATGCGATCTTGCACGCAGGGCAGGTGCTTGCCATCCCTCTGCCTACTTCCGATAGCAGACCATCTGCTACTCCCACGCCGCCCCCAGTCATTCACATCGTGCGAGAGGGCGATACTCTCGGTGCGATCGCCTTATTCTATGACACTACTATAGAGGCCATTGTGGCTGCCAACGATCTTAAGAGCAGCGATCTCATCCGAGTAGGTCAGGCTCTTGTTATTGCAGGAGCCCGGCGCACCCCAACACCGACGGTGTTCTTCTCGCCTACGCCAACAGTGACCTGCACTCCTGCTTATACCTACCCCGCACCCGCGCTTCTATCACCGCCAGATGGTGCCTTTTTCCAGGGGCCCAACACAACGGTCTTTGTGAACTGGACTTCAGTGGGAATCCTGGCGCCAGATGAGTGGTATGTTTTGCGCGTGCAGCGCATTGGAGGAGACCGACGCCTGGTCGAGACAGTGTGGCTGAAGGACACAAATTGGCGCATACCTGCTTCGTGGCGCCACGGTGGCGGGCGTTTCCAGTGGTATGTGGTGGTAGTACAGAAAATCGGTAACGCAATCAAGGAACTCAGCCCAGTGGGAGAATTGCGTACGTTCAGTTGGTATTAGCGAACACTGCCGGTATGTGAACTCTAGCAGGTACAGCTCGATGAATCTCGTTCACGGAGGTTAATGAGACGAAGATGAGAGGCTTAACAAGATGGTATAATACCCTGATTGTTTTGTTGGCGATAGTACTGGTTTTGTCAGCATGTGGTGGCGGGTCTGAACCAACGGTTATTCCTACCCGCACTCCGAGGCCTACTTTCACCTATGCGCCCCTATCCACGAGCACTCCCGTTCCTACTCCAACTATGACAGCCACGCCCACCCCAACCACAAACCCTTATTACAACCCATTGTCCGGCCAACTGGTAACTGATCCGGCAGTGTTATCACGCCGCCCGCTACATGTGCGCATTGGCAACGACCCGCAGATACGCCAGTGGCAGGCAGGGCTTTCACAGGCTGAGGTTGTGTACGAGGATATAATGGACGGCTGGTGGGACACGCGCTTGACCGCCGTCTTCCTGAGCGAGGACCCCGAAGCATTGGGTCCTGTCCGCAGCGCGCGCTTGGTGAACCTGGAACTGGCACCTCAGTACGACGCTGCTTTGGTACACTCCGGGGCCAGCGATCAGATCCGCTGGCTCATCTCCCAGTCTACCATTGTGGACCTAGATGAATTCTTTCACCCCAGGCCATATTACTACGTGCAGGGCCGTGATTGGCGTGGCCGTCTGTTTACATCTGCCGAGGCTGTGCGCAAAGAACTGGTAACGATGGGGAAAGAGGGGCCAGTAGCCCTCAAAGGGTTTGTCTTCTCGCCCCAACTACCTGCCGGTGATGCGGCATCTTATATCCGCATTCCTTATCCGAAGGCAGCCATAGTCGAATACCGCTACGACCGGGAAAGCGGCCGGTATATGCGCTATGTGCAAGGCGAGCCCCACATAGATGACAATACTGACCAGGCGGTCGGCGTAGAGAACGTCATTGTGCAGTACGTCGAGCATCAAGCCACGGATATTGTCGAAGACAGCCTGGGCAATACTGCCATCCGCATCGTGCTGACCGGTCAGGGGCCAGTACAGATATTCCGCGATGGCGTGGTGATCAGCGGTATTTGGCGACGGGATAAGGAGACCGATTTCACCCAGTATCTCGATGCCGATGGCAATCCCATCCCACTCAAACCGGGTCACACCTGGGTGCAACTCGTTCCCCCGGACTACAAGATCGAATACAAAGCAGAATGATCAGTGCTGGAGCGACAAGGAGCCGAGAGCCATAGGCTCTGGGCCTTATGTCATTCTTGTGGCCCAACGTGAAGGATGGCCTCAATAGACCTGCCGTCCGTTATATCGGGAGCCATACTGAAGCCGAGGATGCGGGCCACTGTGGGGGCTACGTCTACCAATCGTACTGTTTCCACTATCCCCGGCCGAATGCCATATCCAGCGGCGAGAAATACGCCTTGCATATCCTGTTCGTCCGCTGCATAGCCCCACTCGCCGTAGGTCCCGGCAGGTTCGAAGATAGCCTGCGCGCTCAAATCATCTGAGAGTGTGTAGCCCACTGCAGCCTGCACAAATACATCGCCGCTGTATTCAGCATCCAGTCCCAAATCCGCTAGCTCGCTGCGGCGCAGGATGCGGGCGAAAGGTGCTGCACCATCTTCATCCAGGGTATTGCGAAGAGCGGCTATGACGGATTCCTGAACGGCGGCATACTGGTCAACTTCCACAGTGCCAGAACTTTCACGATCTACAAGGTTAAGGTAGATATGTGCTGCCGCGCCCGAAGAAACCGCTACGGCCTTTGTCTTGTTCGCATTGACGAGGCCATCTTTCGTAATAGCCAGTAGTCCGTCTCTGGACAGTACAGCGCTCAGGTTCACGGTGGTGTGAACAGGAGCCACACCATGGCCAGAAAGAACAAAGATGGCTGTTTCGCTTGCATTGGTTGTCTCCAACAGTTTGCCTAACGCAGTGTCGGCGATCTGGTAGGCCTGAAGCATGTAGGATTGGTAAATGCTTGCTTTTTCCACCGTATAACCCGGTTGGGCAGGATCCACCAGCAAGAACCGGCGTGCGCACAGGCCGATGATCGGCTGTGCCGTGACCAACAGATCGGGTTGGTATTTCGTCCACACATGGGCTGCAACTTCGGACATCCAGCGGGACTGCAGGGACGCCATATACAGATAGTCTTCGTCACTGATCCATCCCAGGCGATGAGCACGCTCATCCGGCGTAGGTGGCGGAAAACCAAACACATCGTTGATTTCACGCAGAAGTTCCACTGGCTGGGCCCGGTTATAACCCACAGGACTTTGATAGAGGGTACACTCACTGTCTTGTAGGTGCGTTATTTTGAAATATGCTCCACTTTGTAATTGTGGACTTACTGAGACCTTTGCCCACTTGCTTGTCTCTAGCAGTACATCACTTGGCTCCACGACCCGCTCGCGCTTAATGAGAAAGCGATCGTAGTTTTCCTGACCATCGTCGATAGAGTCGAGCAATAGTAAGTAGAGGGTGGATACTTGTGCGCCCTCAGCACTCAAAAGATGTATTGTGCCCTCAAGTGGCGGGCTATATGAGACGGGCATACCCTCCCAGTCTGCACTGGCAGTGAGGGTAATGGCATGCAAGGCACTATCCACGTAGATTTCTCCAGTCCCTACTATGTAATCGGCGACCTGTTCCGAGACATCCGGGTCCGCGTCGGGCCAGAAGAGTACCGCCGCGCGTAGTCCGTTCCGCATTGCCGTGCGCCACAGTGGCTCCACCTCACTTGGAGGCGCGGAGGCGCCGGCAGGCGACAGTTCGGTGCCAGGCAAGTGTGCGCGGTCGGCCACCAGCCCTGTTTTGGCAGGGAAGGCGCCCGAGGATAGCGCAGCGTAGGTGGGTAGCGTGGCCGTGGGATCCACGCCCAACAACGCTTCGGCCCGTGCCCCTTTCTCCACCAAGTGGCTCAAATGGGGCATTGTCGTTGCATTCAAATATGCTTTGAGAGCCTCGCTGCCTGCGCCATCGAGTACTAAGAAAAGGGCACCTGGCCCAACACGCCGGTGAAAACTTTCCTTTGGGAATGGACTAACGACGAGATGAGGGGTGATGAGCTGCGGCTGCTCAGTCTTTGTCCTTCGACAGGATGCAAGTGATATGGACAGAATGAGCATGAGAATTATCTTCAGCCGAATGCCTCTCATTTATTACAACCCTCGTTCCAGGCCAATGAAACGAACTTTCGCACTTGATTGTGTAGGAGACCATTGGAGGCTAGTAACGTAGCATCAGTCAGGTGCCAACACTCGCCAGCAAAATTCGTTACTGTACCACCCGCCTCTCGCACAATGAGAGCACCGGCAGCGGCATCCCACGGGTGCAGGCTTGGCTGGATGTAGAAGTCGATCCACCCGGCGGCGACCAGGCAGAGCGACAGAGCCGCACTTCCAATGGAACGAACGGTAACGATATGTGGCAAAATGAGACCCATCAATTTCACCAACAGTTCCCGGGCCGGAGGCTCGTAAGGGACGCTGAAACCTCCTATGGCCCGTGTCAAGTCGGGCGCAGTGTTCACATGAATGGGGCGGTCGTTCAGGTAAGCGCCTTTGTTCCTCTCGGCATGGAAGAGCAATCTTTGGTTCGGTTCATAAACCACACCCAGCAACGGCTCGTCGTCGTGATAGAGACTTATGGAGACGGAGAAAACGGGGTAGTGATGCGCGTAATTCGTTGTACCGTCCAGGGGGTCTACAACCCACAAATATCTGGAGTGCCCCTTCCCTTCATTTGCCCCTGCTTCCTCTGATAGGATAGCGTGATCCGGATAGGCCGCTTGTAGGATCTCGAGGATAGCCGCCTCCGCCTTGTAATCAACCTCGGTTACTATGTTCCGGAAACCTTTAGATCGAATCACCTGGGCCTTATTCAATTCCTCGATTAATATCTGGCCAGCGACACGCGCGGCTCTAATTGCTGTCTCTAACATGAGAAATCGCCCTGTTTACTGGGATAACAAACCATTGGCTTCGCGAGCAGCATCATCCAGGGCCTGTTTGGGAGACTTCGTCCCGTTGAGCGCTTCGCGCATAGCCTCGGCGAGCAGTTCTTGAACCTGATACCATGCGGCTATGCGAGGCTCCGCTCGGGCATAGGACAAGAACTCTGCGGCAGTGGCGTAAGCAGGGTTGTTCTTGATGTAATCCTTCATCACGTCCAGGGCGAGAGCCGACTTGCGGAGAGGGAAATAATTGGTTGCCATGGCCCATCGGGCATTGTTCTCGGGCTGGGTAAACCAGCGGATGAACAGCCAAGATGCCAGTTGCCGTTGCGGCGTGCTCTTGAAGAGGACGATGCTGGGGCCATGGATGATTACAACGGGCTCAGTTGTATTATGAGGTATCGGGGCTACTGCCCAACGGAACCTAGGTTTTCGTGTCTTGGGGTCGGTAATCTGCTGGGTATAGTAAGGGATTCCTGCCGACGTACCGGTGGTGAAGAGCGCCTTCTGTGTAGCAAAAGCGCTCTGATCATCATAGCGTTTACTCACTTGATAGGCATAGCCGCTGGAGACCAGTTCTGTGAGGAACGTAAGAGCGGCAACACCTTCGGAGTTATGAAAGGCTGCTTGTTTGTAGTCATCGCTCGTCAAGCTCCCTCCATATGACCAGATCCAATTCTCTAATACATAATGGTTCACATCCAGAGCATACCCATAGGCGTCCCTTATCCCATCCCCATCGGTGTCTCCAGAAGCGGCAATGCACAGGCTTCTGAATTGCTCCCATGTCTCCGGGGGAGTCTCGTAACCCAGCGCCTCTAACCAATCCATGTTGTAATACAGAACCTCCATGCTACGACTAGGCGGAAAACTTAATAGGCGGTTCTCGTAAGTGGGATATCGGTCAGATTCTAGAATGGTGGAAAAGATATCGGCTAGATCATCGGGAGTAAGGCCATATCGTACACTGCCAACATAGTCATCTAGCGGCTCGACAATACCGTATTGCTGGTACTCGGCCACTTGATTGGGAAAAGCGATAGCCAAATCGGGCGGCACACCAGCGGCCAAAGAGTCCAAGATCTTCTTTCGGATGTCGCTGAAATAGCCAGCATACTCTGCTCTGACAGTGATATGCCATTCGTTGGTCCTATTAAATTCCTCTACCAATTCCTGGAGTAGTCTTTCCTGGTCCTTGGTATACACATGCCAGAAAACGACCTCCTGTCCAGAGGGGTCAATGAGGCTAATTGGGTCGAGTTCAGTGGTGGGTGTGGGTGACACGACCGATGGAGAAGGCGTGGGCAATGACACGGTCGCTGGAGTGGGTGTGGACGGTGGCGCGACCGTACTGGATGTGGCAGTCGGGGTCACCAATGTGCGTACAGAAGTAGGAAACACACGGTTGGTATATGTGGGCACCGAGGTAGGATGCGCTTGGGCAACCTCTGATGTAGTGGAAGGTGCACGAATGAGTGTTTTATCCGAAGCGCAGCCCGCGAAGAGTGCCAAAGAGATGAGAGAGGTGACCATTATTATGAAAACAAGCGCTTTGAGGCGCACCTGTTTCCTCCCTGTAACCCGATTCAAGGCGATTGTATTGGAAAGATGCCCATTGGTCAAACTTTCATCCCCGACCTAAGTTGCACATTTGTTCTAAACGCATTATAATCAATCTGCTTGACCGAGAAGTTGTCTGCCGTTGTAGGCTGAGGATAGAATATGGCAGAGGATCTCTTCACTTACAGTCGAAAAGAGCAGATCCAGCGAGAAGCACCTTTAGCGGCACGGATGCGACCTCGCACGCTGGATGAATTTGTCGGCCAAGAGAAGATACTCGGGCCAGGGCGGCTCCTCAGACGCGCTATAGAGACTGATCAACTTTCTTCGCTAATCCTCTGGGGTCCACCAGGCACGGGAAAGACCACCTTGGCTATGGTCATTGCCAACCACACGAAATCCCACTTTGAAACTATCAGCGCAGTGATGGCTGGCGTGGCAGATATCCGCCGGCTAGTGGAGGAGGCCAAAAAGCGTCGTTCTCTGTACGGCCAACGCACCATTGTGCTTGTGGATGAGATTCACCGTTTCAACAAGGCCCAACAGGATGCACTCTTACCCCACGTCGAAAATGGCACCATCATTTTGGTGGGTGCGACGACGGAAAATCCATATTTTGAGGTCATCTCTGCGCTTGTCTCACGCTCGCGGGTTTTTCGACTCGACCCGCTGACTGAAGACGATTTGATCACCATCATAAAACGAGCTCTGACGGACAAAGAACGTGGTTACGGCAGGCTCAAGGTGCATATTGATGAGGACGCTTTATCACACTGGGTCAACGTTGCTGGCGGCGACGCCCGAGTGGCACTAAACGCATTAGAATCTGCTGTCGAAACCACTCCACCCGATGAAAGTGGCACAATTCACATTGATCTCAACATCGCACAGGAGTCCGTCCAGCGCCGAGCCATTCTCTATGACAAAAACGGCGACGCTCACTATGACACTATTTCTGCGTTCATCAAGAGTCTGCGTGGAAGCGATCCGGATGCCGCGCTCTATTGGATGGCGAAGATGATCTATGCTGGCGAAGACCCTCGTTTCATTGTTCGCCGCATGATCATTCTGGCCTCTGAGGATATTGGTCTGGCTGACCCACAGGCGTTGGTGGTAGCCACAGCAGCGGCCCAGGCTTTGGAGTGGGTGGGGTTACCTGAAGCGCAGTATGCTTTGGCTGAGGCGGCAATCTATCTGGCCACCGCACCGAAGAGCAATTCCGTGGGTGGCTATTGGAAAGCGTTGGAGGATGTGGAAAGGCTCGGCGCTATCGAGGTTCCTGACCACCTCAAGGATGCCAGCCGTGATGGCAAGGCGTTGGGGCACGGAAAAGGCTACAAATATCCTCACGGTTACCCTGGCCATCACGTGGCTCAGCAATATCTCCCCGATAGGCTCCAGGGGCGACGTTACTACGAGCCGGGTGAACAGGGATACGAACGGGTGATCAGGGAACGGTTAGAAAGATGGCGGAAGGCAATGCGGGGCGAGTAACCTAACCGCGCTGCCCCAGATACTCTCCCTTTCCAATCCCTGTTACTGTGCCTGACCTCGCTGATACAGAGCCTGGGCGTGAAACGAACTACGCACAAATGGTCCCGAGAGGACACCCAGGAAACCCATCGCTTCAGCCTGTTGCTGGTAGAAGGCAAAGGTGTCGGGGTGAACGTATTCTGCTACCGGATAGTGAGTGGCTGACGGTCGCAGATATTGACCAATTGTCAACAAGTCGCAGCCAACGGCGCGCAAATCGCGCATCACGGCGATCACTTCATCTCGGCTTTCGCCGAGCCCCACCATAAGTCCGGATTTGGTCAATCCACCCGGCTTCAACGTCCGTGCCACTTTGAGCAATCGTAGGGAACGCTGATAATCAGCCTGGGGTCGCACCTTGGAGTATAGGCTGGGGACGGTCTCTACGTTGTGACCCAACACCTCTGGCGCGGCGGCCATGACCGTTGCTAATGCGGTCTCATCTCCGCGGAAATCGGGCACTAATGCCTCTACTGTAACGCCTAGCTCCTCATGTAGTGCCTGGATGCAGGCCGCGAAAGCCGATGCTCCGCCGTCGGGTAAGTCATCCCGTGTGACCGAAGTCAATACAACGTGGCGTAGGCGCAAGTGCCGGGCTGCGGCCACCAGACGGGCGGGTTCGGTAGTGTCTAAGGGTTCCCCCTGCCCATGTTTCACATTGCAGAAACGGCAGTTTCGCGTGCACGTGCGGCCGAGAATGAGAAAAGTGGCTGTGCCCTCGGAGAAACAATCGCCGATGTTCGGGCAATTAGCCTCCTCACAAATGGTCGCCAGTCGCATCTGCCCCAGAAGTGAAACCACGATCTGCATCGCTTTTTGACTAGGTGCTCGTTTGACCAGCCAGCGCGGTTTCGTGTCCGCAGAATCGGTACTCATACTCCTCCCTCATCCAATTCTTGCAGGAGCATTATACTTTATGAGAGCGGAGATGAAAATGCAATGAGTCAAGGACGTCTTCTTCAAGCGGCCCCAGAGAGTCTGGCTTTGCATTATATCTAAAGCGTGGTATACTTTATATAAAACTGCGCGCTTTTTTGAAGATATGGCCCATTCGAACATGAAAGTGAATTATTCGTAGCAATCCCGTTATCGGAGAAGGAGGCTTTTTGGCATTTTGGAGAGCACAGAAATCAGCGCAATTCGCAGGTAGAATAACCACTAAGCATGTGCTCGAGGGTTCGGAACGTGAACGCTGGGAAGCAATAGAGGCAGTTGGACATAACTTGGATGCCGAGTGGGTGGGGGCACTGGTCAGTGTCTTGGGTGACCCAAGCCCCGTTTTGCGCTGGGCGGCTGGTGTCGCGCTATCGTGCTCGCGGCCTCGCAATGTATTAGAGCGGCTTGTGGCGATGGCGAGTAGAGGCAGTGTTTATCAGCGAGCCAGTGTAGCCGATGCGTTGGGAATGCTTGGAGACCCCAGCGCCATCGCCCCGCTCTGTGCAGCCCTCAAAAGCCGTAGCGAATTGGTGCGCTGGAGTGCGGCGGAAGCCTTGGCTAAACTGGCCGATGAGCGCGCTGTGCCTGCCCTCATTCGTGCTTTGCAAGATGATTCGATGTGGGTACGCCGCGGCGCTGCAATGGCTTTGGGACACGCGGGTTCTGTGAGTGCAGTGCCAGCGCTTCTGGAACTTTTGCGTCACGATGTCCCGTTAGTGCGATCCGCCATAGCGTTAGCCCTCGGCCGTATCGGCGACACACGGGCTTTCGACGCATTGTTGCAACTCACCCACGATTCACATCCACAGGTACGCCGCGATGCGGCTCGCGCGCTGGGCATGTTGGGCGACGAACGCGCCCAGCATCGCCTCCAGATGCTCGGCGCTGATGAGACTCAGGTCTTCGGTCAATCTGTGGGCGCTGCAGCTGAATGGGCTTTGGCAGAGATCGAACGTCAGAAGCGACGCCGCGTGGGGTGGCGGCGAGTTTTTCTGAATGCCTTAACTGAGCGGTTGCTCGGATAGAAATCAACCACTTGGATGCCGCGAGGCGGCGTAGGTTAGATAGCAACAAGATCCGTTTCGACAGCCATAAAGGTGTTGGAGGGACCAGGAGATGATTTACTGCCCTGCGTGTGGTACAGCGAACAGGGATGGCAGTCGCTTCTGCAATGAGTGCGGGGGGCGTCTGGACCAGAGCATTGGTCTCCTGTGCCCTAACTGCAATGCTTCCAATCCGTTGGGCACCTTGCACTGCAGCCAATGCGGTGCTCCACTAGTGCCTTCCACCAGTGGTTTGCAAGATCAGGCCGGTGAACCGGGCTATGAGGAAGCGCTTTCGGCCGAGACTCCCCCTTTGTCCCAAGAGAGCGAAGCAGTACCGGCTGTTTCACTAAAAGCCCTGCCTGAATGGCTATACCAAGAAGAGGATGAGACCGAAATCCCTGCTCCAGAGGCTCCGGTCGAGGAGGCGAGTGTGGACGTCTCCGTCCCTAATATTCCGGAAATGGTGTCGGAGGTTCATGCTAAAGCCCAACCTTCCTCTCCCACTCTATCGCTCTCATCTTCTGACTTGGACCGGGCTCCTATTTCAGGCCCTCTGGCAGGCATTGCGGGTGTGCTCCCGTTGCCAGAAGAGTACGACAGTGCCCAGAGGTCACAACGTCTCAGCCCCGTGCAATGGTGGCCAAAGCCCACGACGGAAAAGACAGAGCCAAGACCTACGGCGGGCCGGGGTTCACGGGCAGAAAGTCTTGCGCCTGGGCTGATAGCCGTAGTAGTGGTCGTCATTCTTCTGGTGCTGGCCTTATTTGGGATACTCGTTGCTCAAGGGGTTATCCGTGTCCCGGGACGCTGATTCGATTCTACTTGCTGACATTGGGAATATCTGGACAAGGGCTTGGTTGCTCGATAAGGTGGGCAACGAGCATCGGTTGGTGGCTCGTTCGCGTGCGCGAAGTGTTCTGGGAGGGCCAGGTAGCGATGTGCGGGTGGGCTTGCGAGCGGCATTCCGAACTATAGAAAAGTACTCTGGCCGCCGCCTCACCTATGAGGGGGGCGAGCCAATCTCCCCGGAGGGGGCTAGCGGTGAAGGCGTGGACGCCGTTTTTATCACGGTAAGTGCGGACTGCCCGTTTCGCTTGACATTATTAGGTGGTGAATCCGACCAAAGCGTCGATCTTCTGCGTGCTGCTTTGGCGGAACTACCAGTGCTCTTGCATGATGTTATTTATCTCGAACGAGTTTCCACTGGGAGAATAGAGGACGCTGCAGGTTTTTTGGACCATCCGCCGGACCTGGTGCTCTTGACTGGCACACGACCCGATCTTATCTATGCGGGTGCTCGCCTATTGGCTGCCCTCTTCGCTGGCATAGAACCGAACCGCCGTCCAGCGACTCTCTATGTGGGCACACCTGAGGCATTGCAACAAGTGGCAGATCTGCTGACGGGTGTGGCGGACTACGTCGCCTTGGGTGAGGATGCACTCAAAGTCAGAGCACTGCAGCGGGAACTACATGACCGCTATAAACGAGCGTTGCTGCATTATTTTCCCGGCATGAGAGCGGTCAATGGATGGTCTACAGCGCCAGTAAGGCCCAGTTACGAGAGCGTGAGAACGTTGGCAACGGCGCTGATGACACAAAGGAACCTGCCGCGTGGAGTTGCAGTGGCATATGTGGATGGAGCCTCCTGCACACTCGCGGTGATCCGGGATACAGAGCGGCTGATCGTCAGACCAGATGTCGGCTCAGAGTTGGTGCCCGTTGCTCCTGTGGACTTGGCTCGCTGGCTGCCTTTCACCGCGTCCGAAGACGAGATCGCGGTCCGTGTGGCAAATATGCGCACCCGTCCCGCCAGTGCTTCAGTGACGAGTGAAGACATTTCAGTCGAGGCGGCAATGGCGCGTGAGATTGTACGACGTGCTGCGCAGGATTATGCAAATGATGCGGGACATAGTTTCGACCTGATTGTGTTTGGTGGCCCGATAGTAGATGCCATTGGGAATCCGGCCTTGCTAACCCTTGTAGCATTAGATGCCCTTGAACCGGAAGGAGTGGGACGGCTGGTCCTGGATCGCCACGGTTTGTTGAGTTCGGCGGGCATTTGGGCAGCAATAGACCCTGCCGCTGCAGTTGATTTTCTAGAATGTGATGGGTTTCTGGATGTGGGGCCGGTTATCGCCCCGTTGGGACGTGGAAAAGTGGGCGCGCGCGCCTTATCCGTCGAGTGGATCTCAGCGGAAGGAGAACGCAAAAGAGAAAACGTGGCTTTTGGTTCGATTGCCACCATCCCAGTACACACCAGTGCCCCGATCTCTGTAGACCTGCGGCCTTCGCCTAGGTTTGACATCGGCCGGGCGCAGCGTGGATGGGGTGGGACGGTCCGTCTAGTAGGTGGTGAATTGGGCCTTCTAATTGATGCGCGAGGCCGTCCGCTGACTTGGCCATCAAAAGGCACTCAAAGCCTGATTCAACAGTGGCAGACGGCGGTAGAGATGGGATGTGGTGACCGTCTTTCCTGGGAGAACAAGTGATGACAGTGTGGCCTCTGGTGCGAGTGACACGGGCGCGGGTGCTGCCCGTGCCCGGCGAAGTGCAAGTGCAGGCGGGGCAGAACGTATCACCCGCGGATGTGATTGCCGAGACCGTTAACTCCGCACCAGCAGTGCTGATAGATGTAGCCCATGCGCTTGGCGTGGATGAAAAGGATGTCCTTCGCTTGATGCAAATACGCCCGGGTGAGGCGGTAGATCAAAGCGCGATTATAGCGTGCCGGCCGGATTTTGGTGGCTTGTACGTTCGGCGTTGCCGGTCGCCCGTGAAAGGGCGTTTCGTGGCACAGGCAGCCGGATGGGCGATTATCCGTCCCGATGGAGAGAAATACA
The DNA here is from genome assembly GCA_014360825.1 of Chloroflexota bacterium. Lineage (NCBI taxonomy): Bacteria > Bacillati > Chloroflexota > Chloroflexota bacterium. Next base: position 82,117 of record JACIWT010000003.1, read on the forward strand.
TCTGCACTGCCGGACTATATGGCGAGGTCATGCGCGTTATCCCTAACTACGGGGCTATCATCCGTGCCGATGTCGCGCGTGTTCGTGGCGTATGGGGAACCGGAGGTGAGGCACGCGGTCCCTTGGGTGTAATCTCGACCCGTCGCGGCGATATATTGTCGCCTGCCATGATCCACGAGCGACACCGGGGATGCATTCTGTTAGTTGGCGCTGGGGTTACCAGGGAGGGCATGGAAGCTGCGCTGGCTGGGGGTGTGAAAGGCATTATAACCGGCAGTCTGGATGCTGCCTGGTTGGGTACCGGAAAACTACCGCCTTTGCCGGTTATGATCACCGAAGGTTGGGGAGCACTGCCGATGGCAACCCCGATTTTCAACCTCCTGTGCGCTCTCCAAGGTCGCGAGGCGTTACTCATCGCTGTGCCCGTTGACTCTACTCACGGCACTGAGCCAGAGCTACTGGTCAGTCATGGTGCCGGCAAGCGCGCTGATGTGCCGCGCGAAGGAAATGAATCTTCGAGCACGCGAGTAAGAGCACCTGTGCGGCTGACGAGAGAACCTTATCTTGGCTTGATTGGTTGGCTGGAGGGATCTACTACTCGCCTCTCACGACTTGACCGATTTGGATACTACCAGGTAGTTGATGTAGTCTTAGGTGATGGCCAACGTATTACGGTGCCGACGGAGAACATCGAGTTCTTGTAAGAACGCGGTATCCACTCCACAGTGTCAATTTTGCCGGAAGGAGGGCAATGGATATGGCCAATGTATTGCCTGATATCTCACCGGAGGGAACTACCCCACCTTCGCGAGGGCGCAACTGGGGAGTAATTATCATTGCGATGGCAGTTGTTGTGGGCCTGATTTTGCTTGGAGCGTTAGGCGTAGCATTGTTCCTCCGCTCACGAGGGGGAATCTCTGCTATCCGCCTATTAGCAGCCACTCCTACACCGATGCCTACTTTCACTCAGATGCCTACTTTCACGCCGTTGCGACCCACATTTACGCCCCTGCCTACTGTAACACCCACATCCGTGCCAACCCTTGAGCCAACGGCAACGAGGGTGCCCACTTTCACCCCCCTACCACCGACGCTTACGCCAACACCACAGGCAGGTGAAGTCCCTAATACGGGGTTTGGCGACGCAGTATTATTTATCGGGGGTTTCGCGCTTGTAGTCGTCTTTTTCCTGGCGCGGCGGCTGCGGCTGAAGAGCAACTTCTGAGGTAGATCATGGCTCTGACACGGGAACAAGTAGCACACATTGCCGAATTGGCAAAATTGGCTTTGACTGAGGAAGAGATCGCGGTCTACAGTGCTCAACTGTCCGCCATCCTTGACTATGCGGCCCTGTTACAGCGTCTTGACACAGAGGCTATCCCACCAACGGCGAGTGTGCTGCCGTTACGCAATGTGATGGCCCCTGACGTGCCACAGCCCTGTATGGATCGAGAAGATGTTCTCTTGAACGCACCTGACGCCCAAGACGGCTATTTCAGAGTAAAGCCGGTGTTGGAATAGCCACACCGTGACATCTCGGATTGTCAATCAGTGTGAAGCGGGGAAGGGGCATTTGTTAGTCGCTTGGTTCGGCCATAAATCGCGGACACGAGGCGACGGTCTGATTACTTATTCCGAAGAGATGACGAATGGTCTCCGACAGCGTGGTCTGCGGGTGATCGTTTTCTTCCATGGACGCGAGGAGCGTGACGGGTTGGAGGCCGAAGACAATGTACGCATCGGGTCGTTCAACATCCTCAATCGAGATGTGGTTTCTGCGCCCGATGCCCTGTCCGTTATTGAGCGCAGGCTTCGGCAGGAAAAACCCGACGTGGCCCACGTGTCTCTGGCCTTCTCTCAATTAGATTTCAGCCTGCCGGAACTGTGTCACAGCCTGGGGATACCCGTTGTCGCCACACTCCATTTCCCGTACGATCGACGCACCTCGTTCTGGGGTATATTGGCCACGGCTATGTACCGCTTGTACTCGTTGTCTCTCTCTCGTTACGATGCGATAATCATTTTCTCCGAGGAACAACGACAGTTGCTCGCGGGTTTCGGCGTGCCCATTGAGCGCATCCACGTTATTCCAAACGGTGTGGATACCAGTCGCTGGTCTCCTGGCCCATCGGATTATAAGACGCAGGTAGGGGCTGATTGTCTGATCGCTTTCTGTGGGCGTCTGGACCCGGAGAAAAACGTCGGGGCGCTTTTGGAGGCCTTTGAGAGAATGAATCCTCCGCCGGGCTGTAAACTCGTCGTGGTCGGCGATGGGGTGATGGCCCCTTTGTTACGCTCTCGCTACGCCGACAACTCCAACATTATCTTCACCGGCCTGATCGCCGAAGAGACCGAGCGAGTGCGCATACTTCGCGCCGCCGATATTTTCGTTCTCCCATCGGAGGTCGAGGGTTTGTCTCTCTCCATGCTGGAGGCCATGTCCACGGGCCTGGCTACGGTTGCCACCGACGTAGGTGGAGATAGCGAGGCGCTGCGTGGAGCCGGCATCCTCATCGAGCCCCGACATCTCGATGTTCAACTCCCATTGGCGTTACAAATCTTGTTGGATTTCCCCGAGTTCCGACTCCTATTGGGTCAGCGAGCCCGGCAACGGGCGACCGAATACTATGATCTCAATAAGAACATTGACCGGGTGGTCAACTTATATCAAGACCTGGTCGTTGAGTACAGAAAGGGAGAGAATTGATTTCAGGGTGGCATGAACTTTCGGTCCACGAGGCAAGTGCACTGCTCCAGGCGAGGGAGATTTCCTCAGTCGAACTGACTGAGGCCATGATCGACCGCATCGTGGCACTGGATAACACGATTCGCGCTTTCCTGACCATTACTCCTGAGGTAGCGTTGGAGCAGGCTCGTGAAGCAGATGAGCGCCGAGCCGCCGGGGAAGGCGGTGATCTGCTAGGCATACCTTTGGCGATCAAAGACGTTCTCTGTACCCAGGGTATCCCGACCACCTGTGGCTCGCGAATCTTGGAGAATTTCATACCGCCCTATGACGCCACAGTCGTTGCCAAACTCAAGGTCCAGGGGGCGGTGATACTGGGCAAGACCAATACCGACGAGTTCGCGATGGGTTCTTCTACGGAGAACTCGGCCTACTTCACTACCCGTAACCCTTGGGATACTACCCGCGTGCCCGGGGGATCCAGTGGTGGCAGTGCGGCGGCGGTCTGCGTCGGCGAGTGTCTGGCCGCGCTGGGCACGGATACGGGTGGCAGCGTGCGCCAGCCCGCAGCGCTGTGCGGAGTAGTGGGCCTGAAACCCACTTATGGGCGAGTTTCGCGCTACGGGCTCGTGGCCTTTGCTTCTTCTTTGGATCAAGTAGGCCCCATCGCGAAGGACGTTACCGATAGTGCTATCCTGTTGAATGCCATCGCCGGATATGATCCCCGCGACTCCACATCAGTGAATGTTCCAGTTCCCAATTACCGGGCGGCACTACGTACTGGGTTAGAAGGCATGCGCATCGGCGTGCCCCGCGAGTATTTCGTCGAGGGGCTTCAACCGGGCGTCGAGGCGGCTATCCGCGCAGCCATCGATATGCTGGCCGATCTGGGGGCCGAAATCGGCGAGGTCTCCTTGCCTCACACGGAGTACGCTTTGCCGACCTACTATCTCATCGCCCCTGCTGAGGCCTCAGCCAACCTGGCTCGCTATGATGGCGTTCGTTACGGCTATTCTGACCCCGACGCACCTGACATGTGGGAGGGGTTCCGTCGCACGCGAGGCCGGGGCTTTGGCCCAGAGGTCAAGCGGCGCATTATGCTGGGAACCTACGCGCTTTCTGCTGGATACTACGATGCCTACTACCTCAAAGCGCAGAAGGTGCGCACATTGATCAAACAGGATTTCGATCAGGCTTTCGGAAAATTCGACGTGTTAGTTGGACCCACTTCTCCGACCACGGCTTTCAAAATCGGCGAAAAGGCAACCGACCCTTTACAAATGTATCTATCTGACATCTTTACACTCTCACAATCATTAGCGGGCATCACGGCCATATCAATCCCCTGCGGCTTCGTTGAGGGATTGCCTGTGGGCCTGCAGATTATGGGCCCAGCCTTCGGCGAGGAAACAATACTGCGTGTGGCCTATGCCTACGAGCAAGCAACTGAATGGCATAAGGCCCAGCCGCCGCTCGCTGCAGGTGTTGGAGCTTGACCATACGGAGGTTGATGCGACAATGAAAGTCGTTATTCCACTGGCAGGTTTTGGGACGCGCCTGCGTCCTCACACCTTCACTAAACCTAAGCCTCTGGTCAGCGTGGCAGGTAAACCTGTCCTGGGACACATCTTGGACAAACTCAAGGGCGTAGATATCAGCGAGATCATTTATATTGTGGGTTACCTGGGTAATCAGATTGAGGAATACGTGGAAGCCAACTACCAGTTCCCCTCCCGCTACGTCGTTCAGGAGGAATTGAAGGGCCAAGCCCACGCTATCTGGCTGGCCCGGGAGCATATCGAAGGGCCAGTGCTCATCATTTTCGTAGACACTATCTTCGAGACCGATCTGAGCGCCCTCAGAGATGAGCCCTCGGACGGCATCGTCTATGTCAGCGAAGTGGACGACCCGGGGCGCTTCGGTGTGGTCATTGTCGGCCAGGATGGCTATATCCAGAGGCTGGTAGAGAAACCCACGAAGCCGGTATCCAACCTGGCCGTCATCGGACTATACTACCTGAAAGATTCGGCGCTTTTGATGGAGTGCATTGACGAACTCATCCGCCGTGACATCAAGACGCAGGGAGAATACTTCTTGGCCGACGCGCTCCAATTGATGATTGACCGAGGCCAACGCCTGGTGGCCCGCACCGTGGAGGTGTGGGAGGACTGCGGGAAGCCTGAAACTGTGCTGCATACCAATCGTTATTTGCTGGAGCACGGCGGAGCCCAGGAGGTGCCCACTGACCACGGCATCCTGATCCCACCGGTCTATGTGGATAAGACGGCGGTTATCCGCGAGTCCATTATTGGGCCTTACGTGAGCGTTGCCGCTGGCGCAGTGATCGTGCGCTCCATCATTCGCAACTCCATCATCAATGAGAACGCGCACATCGAGAACGCCGTGCTCACAGATTCGCTTATCGGCAAGGATGCCGACGTTCGCGGCTCGTTCGAGCGCCTGAATGTAGGGGATTCATCACAGGTATCTTTTGCCGGGGGCGGTGATAGTAAATAATGGATGTGGAGTGCTACTCAGGCTACACCTATGCCCAAGAGCCACGAGCCTTTATCTGGCAAGGCGTGCGGCACGTCATTAAGCGGATATGGCGAGTTTGGCGGGAGCCTTGTGGGCTTTACTTCATGGTGGAAACAGAGGGCGGCTTGCTGTGCACGTTGGTGTACGACGAGGTGCAGGATCTCTGGCGCATAGAGGGTTGAGTTCCTCGGAGAATTTGACGTCTCATTCATTAATCAGGAGGAGCATCCATGATCATCGGTGTGCCAAAGGAAATAAAGGATAAAGAGTTCCGGGTCTCATTGACACCCGGCGGCGCTCGTATGCTCGAAGAAGCAGGCCACAGAGTTTTGGTACAGGCTGGCGCTGGTGAGGGAAGTGGGTTCTCAGATGAGGAGTATGCGGCAGGGCGTGCGGAAATAGTAGTTGACGCGGCGACGGTATGGAAGGGTTCCGAACTGATACTCAAAGTGAAAGAACCCTTGCCTGAAGAGTACGATTATTTGCGCGAGGGGCTTGTGCTCTTCACCTTCCTGCACTTAGCAGCGGATGAACGTCTGACACGCACGCTTTTAGAAAAGAGAATTATCGGTATTGCCTACGAAACTGTGGAACTGTCAGATGGCACACTCCCCCTGCTCACCCCCATGAGCGAGGTGGCAGGTAAGATGGCTGTGCAGATCGGTGCTCACTATTTGGAGGCGATGAACGGCGGACGAGGCAAGTTGTTAGGCGGAGTCCCCGGCGTCCGCCCCGCCGACGTGGTTATCATTGGCGGTGGTACGGTGGGTACGAATGCCGCCCAGGTGGCACTGGGCATGGGTGCCCACGTCACTATCATTGATGTGAACATAGAGCGCTTACGCTATTTGGCTGAGGTGCTGCATGGCAATCTAACCACACTCAGTTCGAATCCAGTGAACGTGGCCGAGGCGGTCCGTTATGCTGATCTCCTCATTGGGGCAGTGCTCGTCAAGGGGGCCAGAGCCCCCAAAATCGTAACCGAGGCTATGGTGCGCACAATGAAGCCTGGCAGCGTCATAGTGGACGTGGCGGTAGATCAGGGCGGGTGTGTGGAAACGACTCGCCCTACGTCACACAGTGCACCCATCTTTCTCGTCCACGGTGTGCTACACTACGGCGTTCCTAATATCCCTGGGGCTGTCCCCCGCACCTCGACGTATGCCCTGTCTAATGTAACATTACCCTACGCGCTGGAATTGGCGAATAAGGGGTTTGAAGCAGCGGTCAGGAGTGATCCGGCGCTATATAAGGGTGTCAACGTATATAGAGGACATTGCACTTACAAGGCTGTGGCGGATACGTTCGGGCTCGAGTACAAGGAGCTGGAAAGCCTACTCTGAGGTATTGGATGGACTACGAACCTGTCGTCGGCATCGAAACCCACGCCCAATTACAAACGCAATCCAAAATGTTCTGCCGCTGTCCGGCCAACTACGCCGGGGCTGAACCCAACACCCTGGTCTGTCCGGTCTGCCTGGGGATGCCAGGCGTCTTGCCGGTGATCAACGAGCGTGCCGTCGAGTACACTGTTCTTGTCGCCCTGGCTCTCCACTGTGAGATCTCCCCGTTCTCCAAATTCGACCGCAAGAACTACCATTACCCAGACCTGGTGAAGGGCTATCAGATATCTCAGTACGATCTGCCCATCTCCCGCGACGGCTGGATTGATCTCGAATTGCCCAGTGGCCGCATCTCGCGTGTCGGCATCGAACGCGTGCACTTAGAAGAGGACACGGGCAAACTCATCCACGTGGAGGGTCACAGCCTGATTGACTTCAACCGCTCCGGCGTGCCCCTGATTGAGGTCGTGACCAAGCCCGACTTGCATTCCCTAGAGGAGGTGCAAGCCTATCTGGCCAAATTGCGCAGCCTCCTGCGCTACCTGCGCGTGAACTCGGGCAACATGGAAGAGGGCGCTATGCGCTTCGAGGCCAATGTCTCTCTACGCCCCATTGGCTCTACGTCGCTCGGTACTAAGGTGGAGATCAAGAACCTCAATAGTTTTCGCGCTGTCCTGCGCTCGTTGGAGTTCGAGATAGGGCGCCAGTCCAGAGCCCTCAGCCGGGGTGAGGTTATCGTCCAGGAGACGATGGGGTGGGACGACGTACGAGGCGTTACTTTCGTGCAGCGTAGCAAAGAGTACGCCCATGACTACCGCTATTTTCCGGAGCCAGATTTGCCTCCTTTGGAATTGAGCCGAGAGTGGGTGGAGTCTGTCCGTGCCAAATTGCCCGAACTACCGGACGCCAAGCGCGAACGCTTTATGGCGCAATACGGACTATCGGCCTATGATGCGAATTTGCTGACCGCCGAACGCGACATCGCTGATTACTTTGAGGCCGCTGTCGCCGCCGGCAAATCACTGGGCGTGAGCGCCAAGAGCGTGGCCAACTGGATGACGGGCGAACTGTTCCGTCTGCTGAACGAGACCGGCCTCGAGATCAGTGCCACCAGGGTCAGCGCCAGCAGTTTGGCATCGCTCATTGCCCTGGTCGAGGGTGGCACCATCAGCGGCAGCACGGGCAAAGAGGTGCTGGCCGAGATGTTCCACAGCGGCGTGGTGGCTGAAGATATCATCGCCGCGCGGGGACTGGCTCAGATCAGCGACGTGAGCGTGCTCGAGGCCATCGTGAACGAAGTGATCGCCACAAACCCGAAGCCAGTCGCTGAATATCGAGCGGGAAAAGAGCCGGTATTGCGCTTCCTCATCGGTCAGGTAATGAAAAAGACCGCGGGCAAGGCGAACCCCGCCCTGGCAGAGGAGTTGCTGCGCAAAAGGCTGCGTGGAGAGTAGGCGAGAGGTTAGGCATGGAAAATGGAAAACAAGGGGCTTAAGCCCCTTGTCCTCAAGCCCCTTGTCCCCAAGCCCCGCGCGCCATCGGACTTGTTGGAGGAGGGCTAAAAGGTGTCAACCGACAAGGGATTCAACCAGGTTACGCGCATTGATCTCTGGGGATTTCTTCCCCCTCTCTCAAATTTTGGCCGCCCACAAATCGTGGTATAATTCACAACTGGAGCGATGTCGCTCCAATCCAGAAAACCAATCAAAGGAGAAAGTATCTATGGGCAAAGAAAATGAAAATCCCTGGCTGATCGCCCAAAAGCAATTCGACTTGGCAGCCGAGAAACTCAATCTCGAGCCTGGCCTGCGTGCCTTCTTGCGCGAACCTATGCGCGAATTGCACGTTACCCTGCCCGTGCGCATGGACGACGGGACAGTCAAGGTTTTCAAAGGCTTCCGCGTCCAGTATAACGACGCTCGTGGCCCAACGAAAGGCGGCATTCGCTATCATCCGGAGGAAACGATTGATACGGTCCGCGCTTTGGCAGCGTGGATGACCTGGAAGTGCGCAGTGATGGACATCCCGTTGGGTGGTGGCAAAGGTGGCATTATCTGCGACCCGCGGACAATGTCCCAGGGCGAGTTAGAGCGACTCAGCCGGGCCTACATTCGCCAGGTGGGGCGTATCCTCGGCCCAGAGAAAGACATTCCTGCACCAGATGTGTACACCAACCCGCAAATCATGGCCTGGATGATGGACGAATTCAGTTTCCTTCGCGGCTACAACGAACCCGGCGTGATCACGGGCAAACCACTACCGCTAGGTGGTTCCGCCGGACGTAGTGACGCCACTGCCCGGGGCGGTATCTACTGCATCCGCGAGGCAGCCAAAGTATTGGGCCTTGATCTGAAGGGCGCAACGGCAGCCATCCAAGGGTATGGCAACGCTGGACAGCACGCCCATGTGCTGGGCCAGGAAATCCTCGGCTTGAAAGTCGTGGCGGTCAGCGATAGCACAAGTGGTATCTACAATCCCGATGGTTTAGACCCCCACGCGACCATCGCCCACAAAGAGACAACGGGCAAGTGCAGGGGGTTCCCTGGCAGCAAAGAGATTACCAACGCCGAACTGCTCGAACTGGATGTAGATATCCTCATTCCAGCGGCACTCGAGAACCAGATCACGGCCGAGAACGCTCCGCGCATCAAAGCCAAGATCCAAGCAGAACTGGCCAATGGCCCCACTACGCCAGAGGCCGACGACATCCTCTATCGGAAGGGTGTCTATGTGATTCCTGATTTCCTGTGCAATGCTGGAGGGGTGACCGTTTCGTATTTCGAGGGCGTGCAGAACGCTTACAACTACTATTGGTCGGTCGAAGAGGTGTACGAGAAACTCGACGCCAAGATGACTGCAGCTTTCCACGCTGTGCATGAGATGGCGCAGAAGCACAAAGTGAACAACCGCATGGCTGCCTACATGGTGGCCGTGGCCCGGGTCGCTGAGGCGGTGAAATTGCGCGGCTGGGTGTAACGACGCGAAGCCAACCCAAAAGGGGGAGTCGCCACATCAGGCCGGGCTCCCCTTTTCTATTCGAGGGGGCGAAAGTGGGGGAAACAGTCATCCTGCGAATGACGGACATGGCCCATGGGGGGGAAGCGTTAGGACGATTTGAGGGACAGGTAGTTTTCGTTCCTTACGCCATCCCTGGTGAATTGGTGCGCGCTGAGATTCTCGAGCGGCGACGACATTTCGCCCGCGCGCGCCTACTCGAGGTGTTGCAACCCTCCCCCCATCGCGTGGAGCCACCCTGTCCTTATTTTGGACACTGTGGGGGCTGCCATTGGCAGCACATAAAATACTCTGCACAATTGGAATACAAGGCGGCCATCGTACGCAACCAACTCCGCCGCCTGGGTGGTCTGGAGGACCCACCCGTCGAATCACCTCTGGGCACTATCCCGCCGTGGGGCTACCGCAATCATGCCCAGTTCACAGTGAGCCAAGATGGCTTCCTGGGCTTTCTGGCTGCTTTCAGTCACCAGACAGTGCCTATCGCCCGCTGCCTGATACTGGACGAAGATCTGAACGATCTCTACTCCTCACTGGATATCGAGACGGCGGGCGTGCGCCGTCTCTCATTGCGAGCAGGCATTAACACGGGTGAATTGATGCTCGTGTTGGAGATGGAGGGCGACGAACCGCCAGAACTGGAGTTGGATTTCCCCATCTCAGTGACCATGCTCACTGCCGATGGACAAGTAGCAGCACTGGTGGGCAACACCTACTTCCACGAGGCGGTTCTGGGGCGGCGATTCCGGGTTTCGGCCAATAGTTTCTTCCAAGTGAACACTATCGGGGCCGAGGCGCTGGTGGAAATTGTCAGCAGTTACTTAGAACCAATAGGAGGCGAGGTCTTGCTTGATGCCTACTGTGGTGTGGGTACCTTCGGTTTGAGCCTGGCCGAGCGGGTGGGCGAGGTCATCGGCATCGAGTCACATCCGGCAGCCATTGCCGACGCTGAAGCGAACGCTGGCGAACTGGAGAATGTAACGCTGATCGAGGGTGCAGTGGAAGATGTGTTACCCGAATTGGAAGAACAAGTGGATTTGGCCGTGCTGGACCCGCCACGAGCAGGTGTTGCGCTGCAAGTGATCGAGACCCTTGCGGCAATTGGTCCAACACGCATTGCTTATGTCTCGTGCGACCCCGCGACACTGGCTCGCGATGTCCGGCGGCTCTCCGAACGAGACTATCAGCTGGTGCAAGTGCAACCGTTAGATATGTTCCCACAAACGTATCACATCGAGTGCGTGGCTCTACTTATGAGAGCCTCACCGCCGAGGTGAGATCGTTTTGTGCCGGGTTTGCCCATGTGGAGGGTGCGCCGCGCACATTTGGCGCTTGACCTAAATTGTGGTATACTTTTAACGAAACTATGAGCAGAAAAGAGGTGAGTGCATGGCTTTGGAGAAGGGCGAGAAAGAAGCCATCATCAAAGAATATCACGTTCATCCCAAAGATACGGGGTCACCTGAGGTGCAGATTGCTCTCTTGACCAAGCGCATCAATGATCTCACCGAGCACTTAAAGGTGCATACCCACGATGAACATTCCCGTCGCGGTTTACTCAGGCTTGTTGGGCGACGCCGTCGCCACCTTGCCTACTTGAGTCGCGTGGATACAGAACGCTATCGCGCTATTGTAGCACGACTTGGACTGCGCAAGTAGTTGGGAATCCAATACTTTGTTCCACGGAACGAGTAGGTGGAGGTAATGACATCTACTCGTTTGTTGTGAGAAGATATCTGGGTTTCTGTTGGGATTGGGTTACAAAGGGAGATCGGAACGGGTGGTGCAGGAATTGGGGAGTGCGTCACATGGACGCCGTCAGTAACTGCAGTAGGGTATTCTGCCCATGGGACTTACTCCCCAGTCCCTGACCGCCGATCCGATCTCCTGAACTATGGAGAAAGGATGCATGATTTCATGGTGAAAACAGTTAGCGCGCCATTGGGCAATTCCACTGTTTACATTGAGACTGGCAAGTTGGCAGGTCAGGCTGGTGGTTCTGTGACTGTCCGTTGCGGTGATACTTTATTGCTTGCTACAGCCACAGCCAGCAAAGAAATCCGTGAGGGAACTGACTTTTTCCCCCTGACGGTGGATTACGAGGAGCGTTTATATGCCGCCGGAAAAATCCCTGGAGGCTTCTTTAAGCGCGAGGGTCGCCCCACTGAGGCTGCAATCCTCCTCTGCCGGCTGGTAGATCGACCCATCCGTCCGCTTTTTCCGAAAGGCCTGCGCAACGAGGTCCAGATCGTTCTCACTGCTCTCTCTGCCGACCAGGAACACTACTTGGATATCCTGGCCATCATCGGCGCATCCGCCGCTCTGACTATCTCCGATATCCCGTTCTTGGGACCCGTCGGCGCCATTCGCGTTGGCTATGTGGATGGGCAACTCGTTTTCAATCCCACTGCCTCTCAGATGGAAAAGAGCACGCTCGATCTGCGACTGGCAGGCACAGCCGATGCCGTGATGATGGTAGAGGCCGGAGCCAACGAAGTCTCCGAAGACCTCGTGTTAGAGGCTATCCAGCGTGGCCATGAGGCCATGCAAAGTGTTATCCAGATGCAAAACGAATTGCGCGAGGCAGTAGGAAAACCAAAAGGCAATTATCCCCTTTTCGATATCGGCGACGAGGTTCGCCAAGCCATTAGTACGGCCTGGGACGATCGCATTTGGGAGGTGTTGCAAAACGCAGGCGACAAGGGCGAAAGGAATGAGGCTCTGGATGCGTTGCGTGCTGAGGTTGTCGCCAGCCTGGGCGAGAAGTTCGAGGAAGCGGTGGTGTCCCAGGCTTTTGACGAGCGAGTGAAGGCCGTAGTCCGCGATGGCATTCTGAACAAGCGCATCCGACCCGATGGGCGTGATTTCACTACCATTCGGCCCATTAGTTGTGAGGTAGGTCTTCTGCCTCGGACCCATGGTTCGGGACTATTCACGCGTGGCCAAACGCAAGTGCTCACCATTGCTACCCTGGGCACCGTCAGCGATGAGCAAATCCTCGAGGGATTAGAGCCTGTCGAATCGAAGCGATATATGCATCATTATAACTTCCCGCCGTATAGCACGGGCGAGACCCGACCTATGCGTGGCCCCGGTCGTCGCGAGATCGGACACGGTGCTTTGGCAGAGCGGGCCCTGGTCCCGGTACTGCCGCCGGAAGAGGAGTTCCCCTACACCATTCGCTTGGTGTCCGAGGTCCTATCTTCCAACGGTTCCACCTCGATGGCCAGCGTCTGCGCCAGTACCTTGGCGCTTATGGATGCTGGTGTCCCAATCCGCAAGCCCGTGGCGGGCATCGCGATGGGGCTGGTGAAGGGCGAAAACGAGAGCGCCATCCTGACTGATATCATCGGCATGGAAGATCAACTGGGTGACATGGACTTCAAAGTAGCGGGCACCCGCGATGGCATTACTGCCCTGCAAATGGACATTAAGATCAAGGGTGTCTCCCCTGAGATCACACGGCGCGCATTGGCTCAGGCTCGCGAGGCTCGTCTCTTTGTGTTGGACAAGATGCGCGAGACCATCGCTGAACCGCGCCCGACGCTCTCGCCACATGCACCGCGCATCACACTTATCAAGATTGATCCCGAGAAGATCGGCACGGTCATCGGCCCTGGCGGAAAAACCATTCGTGGCATCATCGAGGAAACGGGCGCCAAAATTGATGTCGAAGATGACGGCACCGTCTACATCGCTACCACCAATGGTGCGAGCAGCGACAAGGCCGTGGAGATGATTCGCCGCCTGACCGAAGAACCGCAGGTTGGCAAGATATACACGGGTAAGGTGGTGCGAATTACGGACTTCGGAGCCTTCGTCGAGATTCTACCAGGCAAGGATGGTCTGGTGCATATCTCCCAACTGGCCGATTACCGGGTGTCCAAGGTTGAGGACGCAGTGCATGTGGGCGATGAGGTCATGGTCATGGTAATAGACATTGATTCGGAGGGCAAGATCAAACTCTCCCGCCAGGCCGTGCTGGAAGGCTGGACAGTCGAAGAGGCTCGTGAGCGTGACCGAAAGCCAGCGAGTGTTAGTGGGCGCCGACGCCCGTCTGGCCCTCGCGACCGTCGCGGCGGGAGCGGGCCTAACAGACCTCATCGGTGATAGAGCCGCCATGTCCAGAACACCCACCCTACCACCTTCCTTCGCGCCGGAGGGGTCGCCGCCCGATCAACCGATAACCTCAATTTGGCCCCTCATAAAAACGTGGCTGCGAGACATTCTGGAGACCGTTCTCCCTGCCCTGTTCATCGTTGTTCTGGTCAACGCGTTTCTGGCCCAGGCTACACGAGTGGAAGGGCAAAGCATGCAACCCAGCCTGCACAGCGATGAACGCCTGGTCATCGAGAAACTCTCCTATCATCTCCACCCACCTCAACGCGGCGACATCATCGTCCTACGGCTGACAGATCGTTCCACCAACCCGTTGATTAAACGAGTCATCGGCCTGCCTGGCGAAACCGTAGAGATCCGCGATGGACGCGTCTATATCAATGGGCAAGTGTTGGAGGAACCCTACGTGATTCAACCCGCATCAGGGTCTATGCCACCAAGAGTTGTCCCACCTGGCCACGTTTTCGTCTTGGGCGATAACCGCGACTACTCCAACGACTCTCGCACTTTTGGCGAAGTGCCCCTCGAGAACGTCTTGGGGCGGGCCTGGTTCCGCTATTGGCCGCTGAACGAAATCGGGTTCGTGCGGTGATTGTCGCAGCCCCCTTGTTTTCGCGGTAAGGTGTGGATGGGCAAGGCATTGCTTCTGACCGGCCGCCCCGGCGTGGGCAAGACCACACTTCTAAAGACGTTGGTCACTGGCCTGGGAGCCCGCTGTGGTGGCTTCTACACCGAAGAGATCCGGGAGCGTGGAGCGCGGGTTGGCTTCCGGATCTGCACCCTCCATGGCGAAACGGCTATTCTCTCTCATGTCCACTATCCCGGCCCCCATCGTGTAGGCAAATACGGCGTGGACATAGCAGCCCTAGAGCGGGTGGGGGTGGCTGCTTTGCGCCAGGCACTCCACGAAGCGGATTACATCGTCGTAGATGAGATCGGCAAAATGGAGCTCTTGTCCTCAGCCTTTCGCCATGTTATTCTGGAGGCGCTCTCCGGTCCGAAGGCTATAGTAGGCACGGTCATGTTCCGTCCACATCCCTGGGTGGATGCCATCAAAGCGGCCCCTGGCGTGCGCGTGGTTGAGGTGACGCTTGCAAACCGAGATCGTCTGGCAAGCGAACTTTTGTCTTGGTTGACCGCAGCCACCGATTAGTTTTGCACGCTCGGACGGACCCCGCTTGTTTGTTTGCACTGACCTTGACAGAATGGTGTAGTTATGGTATCATTGTGCATAGCGATGGGGTAGCGCCTGCCCGCCCAGCGCTTTGAGACAAGGAGGCACACAATGAAAAGGCGCGCTCAACAACTCTGCATCCTGGTCGTTTTCAGCGGGCTACTTTTGGGCTTCGCCGGTTGCCGCAGGGAGAAGCCAGAGGTTCTGGTGATGACCGATACGCCAACAGTGGTAGCGGCGGTCTCTACTCCGACGGCAGAACCCACCTTAGTCACTTCTGGAGTCCAGCCGACGGTTGTTTCAGTCGCCGAAGTCGCTACTCCTACTCCCACTTGGGTGGCAGGACTGCCGACGCTGACCCCTGTACCTACAGTTACCCCCACCGGCGCTATCCCCACGGCCACGCCTACATCTACAGCCGCTCCGGGTGGCTATTTCGTGTACACTGTACAGTGGGGTGACTGGCTCTATGCCATCGCGCGGCGTTTCGGAACCACCGTGGAGGCGATCCTGGCTCTGAACCCTCTTCCCAACCCCAACTACCTTAGCGTAGGCCAGCAATTGAGAATACCAGGCTCATCGCAGCCCACGCCAGGGGGATATACGGAATATGTGGTACAGCCGGGCGATACGCTTTATTCGATCGCCATGCGCTATGGGGTTACTGTGGATGCCATTGTCCGCCTCAATGGGATTATCAACCCGTGGTTCATCCGTGCCGGCCAGACATTGCTCATACCCCAGGCTGGAGCACCAAGCGCTACCGGACCGGGAGGAGGGGGCGCTGTCTGGTACACTGTACAAGCGGGCGATACTTTGTACTCTATCGCTGCCAGATATGGCACCACACCCATGGCTATCATGAGCGCCAATAATCTCCCCAATGATCTGATTGTGCCGGGCCAGGTGTTGCTCATTCCACAATGAGGGTGACAGTCCTGGTCGAGATAGGGCCGCTCTTGGTAGCATTGCTGTCCGTGACCCTTTGTGAATTTGACTTCTGAGGGCAGAGATTTTAAACTAACAATTGTGCGTCCTACATTTGGGTTTGGGTGAAAAAGTTGAACTTTTTGTACCCGTCTCTTGTGTATATAATTGCAAGGGACGCTCGCGTTGGCGGGTGGTTCGATGTGCCAGGACGCTGAGCTCATCGCGTTGATCCGAAGTGGCGATCTCAGCGCTTTCGAGGCCCTGTATAACAAATATAAGTTGCCGGTGTTCCAGACCGCGCTGGCGATTACACGGGACCACTACGCTGCTGAAGAAATCCTGCAGGACTGCTTCGTCCGCGCTTACTTGAATATAGACCGGCTAGATGGCTCGACCTCTATCTCTCCCTGGCTACATCGGATTGCCGTCAACCTGGCCTATAATTGGGTATTGCGCCGTCGTTGGACATTACCACTGGAAGACATTGTGGATTGTTTGGTGGCTGGCCCTCGCACCTCTCCAGAGCACCACCTTGAGGAGGATGAACTCCAGCGGACGCTCCGCGAGGCAATAGATTCATTGCCGTTTCGGCAACGGGTGGTATTGATATTATACTATTTGCAGGGTTTCAGCCTGGGCGAGATCGCACAGATTTTGGATTGCCCGGTGGGCACCGCGAAGTCGCGGTTGCATTATGCCTGTGAGAAACTGCGTGCCAAACTCGAAAGAAAATTCCAGTCCCAAGCCGCCTACGAACTGCTCTGAGAGGCAAGGGTCACGACAGACGTTTGCTTCGGCAAATGAGAGTGGTGTGGGTTCTCTAATTCGTTGGGCACTGAGAGAGTCCGTATCGGGCGGGGAGCCATCGCCGCAAGTTTGGAGCAATATTCTCTCTAAGATCCAGAGTAAGGGACGAGCGGTGCAGTCGAGGCAGCGAGGTCGTTTTTCTGCTTCATTCGTGCCGCTGCTCCAGGCAGTCGTCCTCAGCGCACTGATCTTGGCTTTCGGTGTCAGCCTGGAGCGAGACCTTGATTTGTGGCATCGAAGCGCTCCATCGGTGGCGGCAACGCCTACTCGTGAAACAGTGGTGCCCGAAGTGCTCTTCGAATCTCGGGACGACATGTTGAGCGGGGCTTTCCTGGCCCGGGTCGGCCGCGAGCAAGACAGCACAGGCTTTCATTTGCCACTTTTCCGAGAAATCCCATGGTAGTTTTTCATCTTTGCTCTGAGTATAGAAAGGGGGTGAGAGATTCAGGGGAACTCGTAGTTACCAAGGTGGTTTAGCGGTACGTCATTAGTTGAGAAAAGGAGGAAAAGAGTCAATGTTCGGCAAGAGATTTGCGTGGCTTCTGACCCTGGTTCTGGTGCTGGCGACTATCCTGAGCGCCTGCAAGCCGGCCGAGAAACTGGCCACCGTGATCAACCTGAACCTGGGCACTGAGCCCCCCACACTGGACCCCCAGTTGGCCACTGACACTACATCGGTGCAGTGCGATGAACTGCTTTTCTTGGGTCTGACCGACTTCGATGAGAAGACGATGGAAGTCATTCCCGAATTGGCCACCGAGTGGAGTGTCTCTGATGATGGGTTAACCTGGACGTTTAAGTTGCGCAAGGACGTCTACTGGGTCCATTGGGATCCGGCCACTGCCAAGGCCGAGAAGAAGCGCCTCGTCAATGCCTACGACGTGGAGTACGCCGTCAAGCGCTGCCTCGACCCGGCAACAGCCTCTGACTACGCCTATGTGCTCTACATCATCAAGAACGGGCTGCAGGTTAACACCGGTGAAATCACGGACCTGAACGAAGTGGGTGTGAAGGCCGTGGATGAGTGGACGGTGCAGTTCACGCTGGAGAAACCGGCTGGCTACTTCCCGGGCATTGCTGGCATGTGGGTCTGCCGGCCTACCCCGAAGGAAGTCCATGACCAATTCGGCGACAAGTGGACCGAGCCCGGCAATATCTGGACCAACGGCCCCTACTGCCTGGATACCTGGGAGCACGAGAACAAGATGGTCATGAAGAAGAACCCCTTCTACTATGGGGCCAAGGACGTGACCATCGAGACCATCAACTGGGCCATGGTGGTCGAAGAGTCCACGGCGTTCGCTATGTATGAGGCGGGCGAACTGGATGTTTGCGGCGTGCCATCAGCGGATCTGGACCGCGTGCGCGCCGACGCAACGTTAAGCAAGGAACTCTACATCGCACCCATCCTGTGCACCTACTACTACGGCTTCAACACCACCAAGCCGCCGTTCGACAATCCCAAGGTGCGCCAGGCCTTCTCCTTGGCCATTGACCGCCAGAGGTTGATTGACACGGTGCTGAAGGGCGGACAGAAGCCGGCCAAGACCTTCGCCTGCCCCGGCATCTTCGGCTCGCCGGCTGAGGATCCAAACTTCCCGGACATTATCTTCGACCCCGCAAAGGCGAAGGCGTTGTTGGCCGAGGCCGGGTATCCCGATGGCAAGGGCCTGCCCGACATCACCCTGATGTTCAACACCAGCGAAGGCCACAAGCGCATCGCCGAGTTCATCCAGTCGTCCTGGAAGGAAAACCTGGGTGTAGAGGTGAAACTGGCCAACCAGGAGTGGGCGGTCTACCTGAAGACGGTACACGGCCCCGACACACCGCAGATCTACCGCCTTGGCTGGTGCGCCGACTACCCGGATGAGAACAACTGGGTGTTAGAGGTCTTCCATCCCACTTTGGGCTCGAATGACCCCAAGTGGAGTGGCCCAGCAGCCGAGGAATTCGCCAGGCTCACGGAGGAGGCTGCAGCCACGTCTGACCCGGCAAAGCGCAAGGAACTGTACTTCAAGGCAGAGAAGATCCTTTGCGTTGACGAGGCGGTGATCGCTCCCATCTACTACTACACCCGCGTCGTCTGCACCAAGCCGTACGTCGAACGTGGGTATGCCCCGTTGGGCGGCGAGCACATTGACCGCTGGAAGGTCAAGGCCCACTAACGTTGAACCAGGCTGTCGTATCCTGACGACCTGATGCCACGTAGCCCTCATGGATATGAGGGCTACGTGGCTTTCACAACTGCGGAGTCGCAGATTTTGCGTTTTCGAACAGCCTCGGACAGTGGTGGCGGAGCAATTGGTGCTAATTTGCAGATTTGCCAAATTGGCTATAATTTAATGATGAGTGATAAATAAAGGGGGTGTTTCATTTGGCCAGATATATTGCGCGACGCCTGTTATGGATGATCCCGGTGTTGTTTTTCATTTCGGTTATCACCTTCGGCTTGGCTCACGCGTTACCCGGCGGTCCCTTCGACCGTGAGAAGCCCCTCCCTGCGGAGGTCATCGCCAACTTGGAGAAATACTACGGCCTTGACAAGCCCGTCTACCAACAATACATCGATTACGTCGGGCGCATCGTCACCCGCTTTGACTTTGGGCCATCATATCGGGCCCGCGGTCGCACCGTGAACGACATTTTCCGGGACCACCTGCCGATATCGGCTCAGTTAGGCTTGCTGGCACTGGCTCTCTCAGTGGGCATCGGCGTGCCCTTGGGGATAGTTGCCGCACTGAAACAGAACACTTTCTGGGACTATTTGGGGATGGCAGTGGCCATCTTCGGGGTCTCGGTGCCCAATATCGTGATGGGGCCGCTTCTGATCTGGATCTTTGCCCTCAAGTTGGGCTGGTTCCCCGTTGCAGGCTGGGGCACCCCCTCACAAATGGTGATGCCGGCGATGGCCCTGGGCCTTAGTAACTCAGCCCTCATCGCCCGCCTGACCCGGGCCAGTATGTTACAGGTGATCCGTGAGGACTACATCCGCACTGCTCGCGCCAAGGGCCTCACGGAGCGGGCAGTGATGATCCGACATGCCCTGAAGAACGCATTTATTCCGGTGGCGACCATTCTGGGGCCGTTGTTTGCTGTGCTCGTTACTGGCACCTTTGTTGTGGAGCAAATCTTCGCTATCCCAGGGATGGGCAAGTATTTCATCACCAGCATCACGAACCGCGACTACCCGGTGGTGGTGGGGGCAATTCTTTTGTACGCGGTGTTCTTGGTATTGGCTAACTTGGCGGTGGATATCACCTACGCTTTCCTGGACCCGCGCATCCGGTATACGTGATAGGAGGTGGATAGAGTGACAGCAGGAGAAATGACGGCGCGGGAGCGGGCACTGGCTCGTCTCGCAGAGCGGACAGGCAAAGAAACGAACCTTTGGCTGGACGCTGCACAGCGACTGGTGAAAAATAAGGCCGCGGTGCTAGGATTGATTATCGTAACTCTGTTGGTGCTCAGTGCTATTTTCGCGCCTCAAATTGCACCGTATCATTACGCGGCAGTCAATCCGGAATTGAACTACGCAGTACCCAGGTGGCTCTTGCCCGTCATGCCCAGCGGGGCGGAGTCATACGCCAAGATTGATAACCGCTTCCTGTTCGGGGCTGACTTCTTAGGACGGGATATCTTGAGCAGGCTGATCTATGGGACGCGGGTATCTTTGCCAGTGGGGCTGATGGGTGCCCTCACAGCCCTCGTCATAGGCTTGATCTACGGCTGTATTTCTGGATACTATGGTGGGCGGGTAGATGACATCATGATGCGCATCGTGGACATTATGTACGCTTTCCCGACTATGTTGCTCATCATCCTGATGATGGCCTTCTTCAAGTCTACCTTTGCCAAAGTGGAGCCAGGCTCTGTTGCCTATACTTTCAACCAACTCAACCGAGTGGTGGATTCGATCTTGGGTCTCCAGGGTGGTGGGATGCTCTTTATCTTCATGGGCATCGGCATCACGGCCTGGATGGGAATGGCGCGACTGGCACGTGGGCAAATCCTATCCCTGAAGGAGAAGGAGTTCATCGAGGCCGCGCACATGATCGGGGCAAGCGATATGCGCATCATTGTCCGGCACATCTTCCCGAATATCATCGGCCCCTGCATTGTGGCTGAGACGCTGGCCATTCCCAACTACATTGTTACGGAGGTGTTCCTGAGTTTCATTGGTTTGGGAGTGGACCCACCTACCCCGAGTTGGGGAATGATGATCTCCGAGGGCTCGCGTTCCATTCGCTCGTACCCGCATGAGGTTCTGCTCCCGGCGCTGGCATTGGCGATCACTATGTTCGCCTTTAACTTCTTAGGCGACGGCATGCGCGACGCTCTCGACCCGAAGATGAGAGGGACCAGTTAAGGAGCGCCCTGGAAATAGATAGTCAACGCCTCATCCAGGGCAAAGGGCGCCTTCCTTTCGCGCTTGTGAATCGCATGGGGTTTTCCACTTCGATCTTGCCTGGCCATGCGTTTTTGATTGCACCTTGACAATAGGACTGTTTGACAGACGTTGGGGCCTGTGTTAACATTGCGCCCAACGAGCATACAAAGCGTTGCTTCTACTGCGGAGTGGTATGTCTAGACATAAGTGGATCCTTGTCTCTGTCCTGGTTGTTCTGTTCGGCTGCATTTTCTGCGTGTGCGCCGCTGTAGGGCTCTACTTGCTGATTGGCCGCGAGTTCGAGTTCTCGTGGACGGCGGAGCAGGGCACCCTGCCTACCGCTGAGGATACCCTCCGTCTGGCTGGCGGGATTCCACCCACCTTGGACCCGGCCCTGGTGTGGGATGTGGTCGCTGCCGAATACGTGGTGGAGATTTTCAGCGGGCTGGTTACCCTGGATGCGCAATTGGAGATCGTGCCTGACCTGGCTGAACGCTGGGATCTCAGTGAAGATGGCCGGACCTACACCTTTCATTTGCGCCAGGGCCTCCGCTTCCACGATGGGCGCCCGCTCACGGCGGATGATGTCAAATTCTCTTTGGAGCGGGCTTGTTCACCGGAGACAGGTGATCCGCAACTAATTCGCACTTATCTGGCGGATATCGTCGGCGCTTTGGACCTATTGAGCGGGCGCGCCGATTCCCTGATCGGTGTTGAGGTGATAGACGAACGCACTGTGCGCGTCACTCTCATCACGCCACGGGTGGATTTCCTGGCCAAGTTGACCTATCCCATTGCCTTCGTCGTGGACCGGCATAACGTGAAAGATGCGGATTGGACACGCCACCCGAATGGTAGTGGCCCATTCAAACTGGTCGAGTATACGGATGACCGTATTGTTTTGGAGCGCAATGAGCATTATTGCCAGGAGGTCCCGGCTCTGCGTCGTGTGGTGTTCTTATTGGATGCGCCTTCGCCACTGACCATGTACGAGAATGGCGAGTTGGATATGGCGGAAGTGACGGGACCAGCAGTGGAGCGGGCGCTGGATCCGTCGAATCCCTTGTATGACGAGTTGCACATTGTGCCTCGACTGGACATCCAGTACTTGGCCATGAATGTTACCGTGCCGCCATTCGATAGCGTGAAGGTGCGCCAAGCCTTTGTTCATGCCCTGGATCGAGAGCGATTGGCCCGGGTGGTAATGAATAACACAGTAGTTCCGGCAATTGGCATTTTGCCCCCAGGCATGCCGGGATACAACCCCCACCTGGCGGGCCTCGAATTCGATCCCGAACACGCTCGCCGTCTTATCCGCGAGTCTGGGTACGGCAACGCGACCGCATTGCCAGAGGTAACGCTAACTATCGGTGGTGAGAGCGGGGTTTTGCCTTCGTATGTGGAGGCTATCTTGGCAATGTACGAAGAGAATCTGGGGATCACCATCAGCGTAGAGCAGAGTGACCGGGCCTCGCGTCGGGGCAAGACTGTTCAGTTCTTCACTTCCGGTTGGCTGGCCGATTACCCGGACCCAAGCAATTTTCTGGAGGTTATGTTTCACAGTGAGAGTGGCCTGAACGAGACGGGCTACTTCAATCCGGAAGTAGACCAACTGCTCGAAGCAGCGCGGGTGGAGAGAGACCACGACAAGCGAATAGCTCTTTTCCAGCAGGCAGAGGCAATCATCGTCCGCGAGGCACCGTGGGTTCCACTTTGGCATGAACGCACTTATCTCGTGGTCAAACCATATGTCAAGGGGGTCGCTTATACTCCGGCGATTATCCCGTGGCTGAAAGATGTGTATATACAAAACTAGCAATCTTTTTATAATGGATGATGTAAGGAGGCATGCATGGCCGAACTCTTGAAAGTAAGAGGCCTCAAAACCCAGTTTTTCACCCAAGATGGAGTAGTGAATGCTGTAAACGGCATCTCTTATGATCTCATGGAAGGGGAAACCTTGGGCATAGTGGGAGAAAGTGGTTGCGGTAAAAGCGTGAGCGTGCTCTCCATTATGCGCTTGATCCCCCAACCGCCAGGCCGTATCGTAGGTGGCGAGGCCATCTTTCAGGGTCGTGATCTGTTGCGTGTGGATGAGGAGGAGATCCGCTCCGTCCGCGGCAATAAGATCTCTATGATTTTCCAAGACCCTATGACATCATTGAACCCAGTGCTCACCATCAACCAGCAGGTGAGCGAGGCATTGGAATTGCACTTGGGTATGACCAAGGCACAGGCACGCAAACGCACCATCGAGTTGCTGGAAATGGTGCGCATCCCAGACGCTGCCAGTCGCATTGACGATTATCCACACCAGTTCTCTGGCGGCATGCGCCAACGCGTCATGATCGCCATGGCCTTATCCTGTAACCCGCAGTTGCTTATCGCAGACGAACCGACGACCGCATTGGATGTGACCATCCAGGCCCAGATTCTCGATTTGGTCAGGCGTCTGAAAGAAGAGATCGGCATGGCGGTGATTTGGATCACCCACGACCTGGGAGTGGTGGCTGGCCTAGCAGATCGCGTGATTGTCATGTACGCGGGTTACATCGTCGAGATGGCCGATGTCAAAGATATGTACTCCGACCCGCGCCATCCCTATACCCTGGGCTTGTTGAGCTCGATCCCGCGCCTGGACGCCGAACGCAAATCCAAACTGAAGCCCATCGAAGGTCTGCCGCCAGACCTAATTGACCCCCCGCCAGGGTGCCCGTTTGCTCCTCGCTGTGAGTGGGTCATTGACCGGTGCCTGGAGGAAAACCCAACGCTGGAACCCGTCGGCCGCCGCCATTATATCGCCTGCTGGGTAGATGTGACCGGAGGGAGGAGGTAAGGTATGGTTACCGATAATATCCTGGTCGAAGTCAAAGACCTGAAAATGTATTTTCCCATCACCCAGGGGATTATTATCCAACGCAAGATCGGCGACATCAAGGCTGTAGATGGCCTGAATTTCTTCATCCGAAGAGGGGAAACCTTAGGCCTGGTGGGTGAAAGCGGCTGTGGAAAATCCACAACGGGTCGTGCTATCCTCCAGCTTTACCGGCCTACCGCTGGTGCTGTCTACTTTGAGGGCGTGAACCTCTGCGAACTCAAAGGCGAGCGGCTCCGCCGCATGCGTCGCAAGATGCAGATGATCTTCCAGGACCCTTATGCCTCTCTGAATCCGCGTATGACGGTGGGCGATATCATCGGTGAACCGCTCGAAGTTCACAATATCCTCAAGGGTAAGGAGAAGAAGGAGCGGGTACAGGAACTGCTCACGGTGGTGGGTTTGAACCCCTATTTTATTAACCGCTACCCACATGAGTTCTCCGGTGGCCAACGCCAACGCATTGGTGTGGCCCGGGCCTTGGCTGTGCAGCCGGATTTCATCGTTTGCGATGAGCCCATTTCTGCCCTCGATGTTTCCATTCAGGCCCAAATTATCAACCTGTTGGAGGAACTTCAGGAGAAATTCCACCTGACATATCTTTTCATTGCCCATGACCTTTCGGTCGTGCGCCACATCAGTGACCGCGTGGCGGTTATGTATCTGGGCAAGATCGTTGAGTTGACAACCCGAGACCAACTGTATAACAATCCGCTACACCCATATACCCAGGCCCTGCTCTCAGCCGTTCCCATCCCCGATCCGGAAGTAGAAGCCAAGCGCCGCCGCATTATCCTAGTGGGCGATGTGCCTAGCCCGGCCAATCCACCCCCAGGGTGCAATTTCCACACTCGCTGCCCGGTGAAAATTGCTGGGACCTGCGACATCACTGAACCAGAATTCAGAGATGTGGGCAACGAACACTGGGTAGCCTGCTATCGCGTGAGTTAGTGGCAGGCGAAAAACACTTCACTTTGAGCAAGTGGGCGACGCTTATCTTGCTTCCTAATAATCTGATCCTGGAAACAAGTGGGGCCTGAGAAAGAGGGGCCCCACTTTTGCTTTCGTCAGAGAGGGTGAATACCGTGAGCAAAGGACAAATCCGTCTCCGCGATCGCCTGATCCTCGACCCCAAGACCGGGCTCATCCAATTTGTAGATGGCACTCGGACACTTCTGGCAAACGCTACCGCGGCAGTCAAGTATCTTCTGCATAACGACGAAAGGGCCATTTCACTGGTCCAGGGCAAGGCAGCCTATGGTGTCTCACCTGATCGGGTTAGTCTGAGTGTCTCAGATCAACATCTGGAATTGTCATGGCAGATTGCGTTGGGCGAAGACATATTCTGCTGGGTCGAGGTACGCAACATCGGCAAACGCGAGGTCCGGCTGCAGGAACTGTGCGTCCTAAACGTGGCTGCCGAACTGGGTGGCAGGCTCGGCTATGAGACCCCGCTGGCTGAGTGGCGTTTCTTTCAACATGGCTGGCAGTCTTGGTCACCTGCCTTTGCTCGACGCACCGACGATGGAATTTACATTGACCCAAACACGGATGATTACCGCATCAAACATCAGCCTCATCCCCTTTCTCAGGCTATCAAGAGTCTGAGCAGTGAATGGTTTACAGTGATCACCCCTGGGCCAGGCACTATCCGAGGGGATTCGCCGTTGCTTCTTGGCTTCGTTACGGCGCGCAATCAACTCTCCGAGATCAGGTTGGACTTGACCGATGACGAGTTCCGGGCCCTGCGCGCTACTTCTTATGCCGATGATTATCCCCTCGCTCCTGGTGAATCCTATGCTTCTGAGCGTCTTCTCATCCGCTTGGATAGCAACCCCTTGGAATTGCTTCGTTATTACGCTGCTCGCTTAGGTGAGGTCATGGGTGCTACGGTGCCCAAGGTGGTGCCAACCGGTTGGTGCACTTGGTACTACTTTTACGGGGAAGATCGAATACACGATATCGAAGCCAACCTCAAATCCTTAGAACATTACAAACTGCCCCTTGAATACGTGCTGATTGACGATGGTTACCAGAGCGCCATTGGCGATTGGCTTACTCCCAACTTGGAGAAATACCCCGAAGGCATGGCTGCTGTCGGTGAACGGATCCGCGCTGCCGGACGTAAACTGGCTATCTGGACCGCCCCGTTCGCGGCTGAGGCGCACTCGCGACTCTGTGCGGAGCACCCCGATTGGATTCTGCGCGATGCCCAAGGGGCGCCAGTGGTGGCTTGGCAACACTGGGGTGTGGATACTTACGCACTGGATCTGACCACCCCTCAGGTCGAAGAATGGTTACGGAGCGTCTACCACACTATGCGCCAAGAATGGGGATGCGAACTGTTCAAACTCGATTTTCTGTACGCGGCTGCTCTGCCTGGAGTGCGCCACAATCCGCGACTCACCCGTGCTCAGACTCTCCGACGCGGGTTAGAGATCATCCGCGAGGCAGTTGGCGATGCGTTCATCTTGGGATGTGGCGCGCCATTGGCCACATCAGTTGGACTGGTGGATGGGATGCGCGTCGGCCCAGATGTGCACATGGACTGGGAACCGCTCTGGGCGGACCTCTCCTACCCATCGGCTCGGAACAGTCTGCACACCTCTATCACTCGCAGTTTCATGCATCGCCGTCTCTGGTTGAATGACCCTGATTGTCTGCTCGTGCGACACAGGGGCGATGAATCCAGCCTGGTGCTCAACGAGATGCGTACTATGACCTCGCTGGTCGGCTTGTTGGGTGGGCTCACTTTGAACAGCGACAACCTGGCAGTGATCCGGCCAGGGCGTCTCAAGTACCTGCGTCAAGTATTGCCCCCCTTAGGGGAGAGCGCCATTCCGGTAGATTTATTTGAGCGAGAGCGTCCGGAGGTACTGGTGCTACCCGTGCAAAGGCCATGGGGGAACTGGTGGGTGGTAGGGTTAGTGAACTGGGAAGACAAGACTCGGAAAACCACACTGCATTTGTCGCACCTCGGCTTGCCCGATGGAGAATACCACATTTACCATTACTGGCATCGTCGCTATCTGGGCCGTACCTCGGACCAAGTGACTATCAAGCGACATCAGCCTCATGAGACTGTACTCTTGTTGATCAGGCCTGTGTCGGCAGAACCAGCGATATTCACCTCTACGTTCCACGTGGCTCAAGGAGCAGCAGAGATACAGAGTGTGGAGGTCACCGACGGTAGGTTACGGGTCATTCTGAACAAGCCTGGCGTGCAAAAAGGGAAAATTCTCTTCTGCATTCCCAAACCTTATCGTGCGCTTGGCGTAAAAGTGAACGGGCGCCGACAAAAATTGGTGCCAGTGGCGGAGGGAATCTACTCTGTTGGGCTGCGATTGACAGATGCGGCAGTGATAGATCTACTTTATGAGCGTTAGAAAGCGCTGTCTGCCAGAGAGGCATAGCGGCCGCGCAACCGTTCAGGTAATAAACGAGCGATAGCAGTCATCAGTCGATCGCTGGCCCAGCGGTCGAGTTCTTCTTTGGACATACCTGGCGGGGGATGCAAGACGTAGGGCTTCCCAAATTGCACAGTCAAAATACCATCGTTCAGGTAAACACCGGCGGGCAATATTCGCAGACCGTGTTGGCAAATTCTGAGGATGAAGCGTCCTGTACCTGGCGGCGGGTCGGTAAGTGCGCCGTCGGCGCTATCTCTCCCCTCGGGAGCTAGTCCGATCATCACCTCGCCGCCCTTTTGCGCAATGGCCAGCGTTTTCCGAACCGCCTGTGCTCTCTCATGGACCTCTCCTGGCCTGGGCGGCATGGGCGGCATAGGGATACCGCCATAGCAAGTGGCCATACGGGTGAAGAGCCATCGCGTAGTCGGGGTGATGATCAGGCTACGTAGAGCGTCTTCGTAACTCCACTGATTGGTCATGATCCAGTGTACGTCACTTTCGCCTGCTGCCCGATGATGTGCTAGTATGCTCTGGATCACGGCAGGTCCCCACCAGGAATCCGCACCGGGTGCGCTGTGGTGGTTCAGCGTGATCACCAGTGAGCCAGTTGCTGGGATGTTCTCGACTCCCAGTACGACTGGCGGGTGGGGCATATGCAAGACCAGCCACTGTGCGTCTCTGGCGATGGATCTCTTCCGTCCCAGGACTACGGCGCGAGTCACCTCGATCACTTTCACTGCGGGCAAGCGGTATGGCACGCGCGCTTCACCGGTTAATCTCCTCGTTGCTCGCTCTTTTGGTGGCGGGAAAATCAAGGTCCCCATGCTCATATTGCTCCTTTCAAACGGTGTTGCTGCCCGGAGAACGGCTCAACGCTTTCAACAATTGTAGTAATACACCGCGCCAGGTAGCGTCTTTATCTATTGCCACCCAGATTTGTCTCTGCCCCATCCAAACGCACTGGCCAAAACTTTCTATTACTTTGCTTTCCCACGACTCGACGGGCCGGTTCAAACGCAGTGCCAGGTGATTGTTGTCACGGCCAATGCTGTGTATGCGTGCTTGGGCCGCCAAGAGACGAATGCGCAAGACATAGAATAAGTTGTCCACTGATTGGGGTGGGTCTCCGAAGCGATCGGCTATCTCGCTCGCCGCCTCGTCAATGGCCGACAGCGTGGTTAGCCCTGCCAGCCGGTGGTATACCCGCAAGCGCAGGTTCTCGTCCGGGATATATTCCTCTGGCAATCGTGCTTCTAAAGGCAATTCAACAGTGGGCAGAACCGGTACATCGGGCATATCGCCGCTCATTATCGTGCGTCCCTCTCGTTGCGCTCGAAGTTCCCTTACTGCCTGGGCCAGCAGCCGTGTGTAGAGGTCAAAGCCCACTGCAGCGATGTGGCCGTGCTGCTCTGTGCCTAGGATCTCGCCTGCACCGCGTATCTCTAAATCGCGCATGGCGATGCGGAACCCGGCGCCTAACTCGCTTGCCTCTAGTATGGCCTGGAGCCGGCTGCGAGAAATGGCAGAGAGGCTCTCCCGGGGGCTATAAAGGAAATAGGCGTAAGCCTGGCTCGAACTGCGTCCCACCCGCCCGCGCAACTGGTATAGCTGCGCCAATCCGAAGGTATCGGCACGGTTGATGATAATGGTGTTCACGTTGGGAATATCCAGGCCGCTCTCGATAATCGATGTACACACCAACACGTCGTACTTGCCGGCAGTGAAGTCCAGCATCACTTTGGAGAGTGCCTCCTCGTCCATTTGCCCATGAGCGATTGCAATTCTCGCTTCTGGGACAATGCGCTGCAGACGCTGAGCCATCAGATGGATGCCCATGACCCGATTATGGACGAAATACACTTGCCCTCCGCGTTCCAATTCTCGCAAAATGGCTTTGCGTATCAGTCCCTCCTCGTATGGAGCTACCTGCGTCCGAATGGGCAATCGTTGCTCTGGAGGCGTGTCAATGGTGCTCATGTCTCGGATGCCAGTGAGAGCCAGGTGCAAAGTGCGAGGGATGGGTGTGGCGGTGAGGGTGAGCACATCCACCTGCCGCCGCACTTGTTTTAACCACTCCTTGTGTGCGACACCGAAGCGCTGCTCCTCATCCACGATGACGAGCCCCAAATCCTTAAACTCCACATCTTTCTGGAGCAGGCGGTGTGTGCCAATGACAATGTCCACACCACCCTTACGTAGGCCGTCCAGCACTCGCCTTTGTTCTATTGGTGAGCAGAAGCGAGAGAGCATCTCCACCGTGATAGGAAAAGGAGCCAGGCGTTCCCTAAACGTGATAAGGTGTTGTTGTGCCAGAACGGTAGTGGGCACGAGCATTGCCACCTGCTTGCCATCCATCGCCGCCTTGAATGCTGCTCGAAGCGCGACTTCGGTCTTCCCGTATCCTACATCCCCGCAGATGAGCCGGTCCATCGGCTTAGGCTTCTCCATGTCGGCCTTGACCTCGGCTAATGCGCGCAACTGATCCTCGGTCTCTTCGTAGGGAAAGGAGGCCTCAAGTTCAGCCTGCCAAGGCGTGTCAGGTGAAAAGGCGAACCCTTGTACCACTTCGCGGGCAGCATATAGTTCCAGTAGTTCAGAAGCGATTTCGGCTACAGCCTTTTTTGCACGGGCGCGCACTCGAGCCCAGTCAGCAGAGCCGAGGCGATGCAAGGTTG
Source organism: Chloroflexota bacterium (assembly GCA_014360825.1). Taxonomy (NCBI): domain Bacteria; kingdom Bacillati; phylum Chloroflexota; species Chloroflexota bacterium. The sequence continues at coordinate 112,076 of JACIWT010000003.1, forward strand.
GCATACGATGACCAAGACCGATGTAGCGACTGACTCGGTCTATTTGGCTGACAGGCACATAGAGTCGGTCTCCCGCGTCGTATTCGAGGTCTAGGTACTCACGCTCCGTGCCGTCCACGACTTTGCGCACTAAACCACGATAGATTGCGATCCCGTGTTCGATATGTACGACGTAATCGCCCTCATGCAATTCGGCAAAGAAGGCTTCAGGGGCTGCTGGCCTCTTACGCTGCACAAGGCTGCGCCGACGTGCCCACCCGAATATCTCTTTGTCGGTCCAGACGATGCACGAACTCCTGGACTCCGGGAGATGCAAGGTCCACCCTTCAGCCAGAGATCCTTGCACCAGTGTCAGACTGCCGGGCGGTGGCGGGGTGGCCACATCTTCTGTGGGGGTGACGTAGAGGTCGCGTTCACGCAAGAGATCTGCCAGACGTGAAGCCTGTCTACTGACCATGATCACTCGGTCACCGGCGGATTTCCTAACAGCGCATTTCTCGATCACGGCGTTCAATCGGCCTCCGAAATGCTCGCTGAGCCCCCAGACACCAGGTTCGATTGCTTCTTCTGTATCCTCGTCTATTCCCAGATGCAGAGCAGGTCGCCCCGTTAGCAATGAAGCCAGTTCAGGCCACTCAATATAGGGCACTGGGAAATCTGGTGGCAGTTCGCCGCTCTCCTCCAATTCAGCCCGCAAAGCGACGGCTTGCGCTTCAAGCCTCTTCGCAGCGCTCTCGCTCTCCCGTCGGTCATCGAAAACGAATAGCGTAGAGGGCGGCAAGTAATCGGATAATGTGCAGGGCTGCGGCGCCAAACATGCCAAGTAAAACTCCATTCCCCGGAAATAGACACCGGTCTCCAGTAAGGGTAGGTCGCGGTGCAGTCGGCCCTCCGATAGGCTATCTGGGCGAGCCGCCAGGTGATCCAGAAATGCTCGAGCATTTGCGGCATAACGAGGCAAAGCCTCGCTGGCAGGGATAATCTCGACCGATTCCATAAATTGCTTTGACCGCTGGCTCACCGGATCGAAGGAGCGCAGGCTTTCTATCTCGTTGCCAGAGAATTCGATGCGGACCGGATCCTCTCGATGAGGTGGGTAGATGTCTACAATGCCGCCCCGATGACTGAAAGTCCCTGCCTCTTCGACGACAGGCACAAGCTGATAACCGTGATCCAGCCAATTCCTGATCAGGTCGTTGATGTTCGCCTTTTGACCGCGATGAAGGGTCATGATACCTTGGCGCACGTATTCGGGCGGAATGGTGCAGGTCATAAACGCCCATGCCGAAGTAACGATGACGCTGCCCTCTTCTTTCCAACCGGTGGACGTCAGCCAGGCAAGGACCGATATGCGCTGGTGGATGGTCTCACCGTCCCAGGGGGTGCGGTCGTAAAACAGGGCATCAGGAGCGGGGAAATATCGCACTCTGTCTGGTCTTGCTGACCAGATGCGCACTTGTTCGTAAGCCTGTCGTGCCTGTTCTGGACTGGGTGTGACCAACAGGATGTGCCCTGGCCAGTGGCGCTGCAGGGCAGCAATAAACGAAGGACGGGCTGCATTCAAGAGGCTTAACGTGAGAGACGACGAGCCTTGCTCTGCAGTGGCCAGCTGTTGTAGCCCATCCAGGAAACGGCGATAGTTCGCGGTGTCCTCGATTAGGGGCAAGAGTCCGCTGAGATTCATCCCCGTGCCTGATCATTTATAACAACGGCATTAAACCGGTTCATGGCAGCAGTAATCCCCTCGGTCAGGAAACAAACCATAGCCGCGACTGCCTCATCGTAGGCGCGTTTCATGAGGGTCCACTGTGTCCGAGTGAAATTTCGTAAGACGTACATCTCTGGATCGCCCCGTACGGGCCGACCGATGCCCACTCGAAGTCGGGGAAATTCTTGAGTCCCCAGTGCCTGTATAACGGAGAGCATCCCCTTGTGGCCTCCAGCGCCTCCGCTGGCTCGCAGTCGAATGTGACCCAGTGGCAAATCCAAATCATCATACACCACTAGCAGATCTTCTAGTCCAACTTGATACCACTGCACAAGGGAACGCACTGATTGGCCGCTCAAGTTCATGAAAGTGAGCGGCTTTGCCAGTACAACAGCGACGTCCTCTATTTCCCCCTGTGCAGTAAGGGCTTTGAACTGTATCTTGTCGAATGAGAGTGCATAAACTGCAGCCAGGGCATCTACGCACTGGAAGCCCACATTATGTCGGCTCTTAGCATACTTTTGGCCTGGGTTGCCTAATCCCACGATCATTTTCACCTTGCATCTTCTCCAACACTTGTAGGGGCTAATCTTGCTGACTAGCCCCTCGCTGTGCAAACTTCCTTTTGGATGTAAGACGAATTAGTTTACATAAAACGACGCAGCGCAAATAGGATGCCGACTACGATTACCGCCGCTATCATAATTTGTGCGCCCATACAAAACGCACTTTGCCAAGCCTTCACATCGAGTAAGGTAGAAAGATCGCCAATTGGTGGTCGGGCGAGGGTAGGGGTAGGCGATGGCAATGTCAATGGCGTTCCAGGGATGATAAAGGTTGGCGTTGCTGCCGGGAGCGGAGTGTAGGTCGCTGTGGCTGTCAGGGTGGGCATCGGTGTGTCCGTCGGAATGGCGTTGGCGACGGAAATCTGGCGGACGTAATATTCCTGATAGTTACCCGTCTTATCCACTACCCGCAAAAGAAGGCTGTAACTACCATCTGGGATGTTCTGGGTATTCCATGTTTCCAGATAGCCGTCAACGACCTGGTTCTCATGCAGGCCGATGAGAACCCAGCGATTCTCCGGATTCGGTTCGGGTGCAAAATAAACCTCATATTTCCAAAAATTCGGGTGGGTGGCTGAGCCAGTGATGACCACATTACCACGCACAACGGCGTTCATGTTTGGTGACGTGATGACCGCCTGCGCCTGATTCGCGGGCATAGCAGCCTGAATTGCTGTCATGCGTGTGTGAACAACAATAACTATGATGGTGGAAATAAGCAGGACAGCCAGTGGCTTTTTCATGGCGCTGTGCACTCCCTCAATGAACACATGGTTAAACGAAAGTTTACCATAGAACATCTCTATTGGCAACTCCAAAGCGCTAGCGTGAATACGGCGATATAGCAAAGAGGCTGGCCCAAAGGAAGGCCAGCCTCTTGCGAATTCTCGAATAGAGTTACGCTTATACGCCGTCCACACGGCGCATCACCAATGTGGCGTTTTGTCCGCCAAAGCCGAAGCCATTGATCAGAACTGCATCCACTCGCGTCTTGCGGGCAACTTTGGGTACATAGTCTAAGTCGCATTCTGGGTCCGGCGTTTCGAGGTTGATGGTGGGTGGGATGATGTTATCCCGCATGGATAGTACCGCTGCCACTGTAGAGATGGCTCCTGCCGCTCCCAGCATGTGGCCAAGCATGGACTTGTTGGCGCTGACGGGTATCCGGTAAGCCTGCTCGCCGAAGACGGCCTTGATGGCCAGCGTCTCAGACACATCATTCAAGGGTGTGCCGGTCCCATGGGGTATAATGAGATCTATCTCGTCCGGTGACATCCCAGCGTCAGCAATGGCCGCCCTCATAGCACGCGCTGCTCCATCGCCAGTAGGGTCCGGCGCCACAAGATGGTAGGCATCCTCCGTCAGCGCATAGCCTACTATTTCAGCCAGAATCGGTGCATCTCTACGCATGGCGTGTTCCCATTCCTCTAAAACGACGACTGCGGCACCATCACTCATAACTGTGCCGTCACGGTTTTTGTCGAAGGGACGGATGGCCTTGGGAGGATTGTCTTCGTGGCCGCTGGAGAGCGCCCCCAGCCGTCCGAAAATGGCGAAGGCAAGTGGCAACTCAACCGCCTCAGTGCCTCCCGCTAGCATTACGTCCGCATCGCCATGCTGAATACGTCGCATGGCGTCGCCGATGGCAGCATTGCCGGTGGCACAGGCCGCCACGGGGCTCATAGTCGGACCCTTAAAGCCAAACAGGACCGCGGCGTGACACGCAGCTGTGCTGGTCAGGATGCTCGGCAAGAAAGCGGGATTCACGTGGCGCCAACCCTTCTCCCGAAAAACTGTAGCCTGCTCCACGATGGGGATAATCCCACCTATGGCACTGCCTATCTCAACCCCCACTCTGCTGGCATCCTCGCAAGCCATGTCAATTCCGGCATCTTCCATGGCTTGTTTGAGGGCTGCACACCCATATTGGGTAAACAATGCCATGCGGCGCGCCTCGCGCCGTTCGAAGTAGTTCTCAGGGTCGAAATCTACAACCTCGCCCATGACCTTGGCTGGATACTCGCTGACATCGAACCTGCTAACTCTCCGTACGCCGGATTGTCCTTGGCAAAGTTTTTCCCAGAAGTCTGCCACTGTTAGGCCAAGAGGAGTAATAACCCCCATGCCGGTGATGACCACTCGTCTAAGTTTCGCCATAGGAGAGCCTCCCGAATTCATTTCCCATATATTAACACCAAAAGGGAGCAAAAGGACGTGCGGAGCCGCAGGGACTTTGACAAAGAGGGGTAGAGTGCGTAGAATTAGCCCAAAGTTTGGAATTTTTGGAAACGCCGGAGGCGTGAGATGGATCTGACCCCGCGGCAGCAGGCTTTCTTATCCAAATTGGTGGAACTGTATAACGCTGGTGGCCGCGCCGTCCACTATTCCATCGTGGCTCAGGCCCTCGGCGTGAGCCGGTATTCTGCTTATGACATGCTGCGTTTGCTGGAAACGAAGGGCTTAGTTGCCTCCGAATATCATCTCGATAGCACTCACTCAAGTCCAGGGCGCTCATCGGTTTTCTTCTATCCTACTCATAACGCTCGGTTTTTGATGTCGCGGCATGGTGATCTGAAGGTGAACGAAGATTGGAACCGCTTCAGAGCGGAAATTTTGCAGCGACTGCGAGGAGCCTATAAGTCGGACCCATTGGAAGCCTTGCGGGATGCGCTCTCGAATCTGCGGGATTGTCGGTCGCCTCTCGAATTTTGCGCTCGCATGATCGGCGCTTTGCTTCTGAACCTCAACGGCGCTCTGGAGATTGCCAACGATCATCGCGTTCTCAGTGCCCTTCGCTCAGGTGGAGAGTGGAGCCTGGGCACATTGATAGGCCTTAGTATAGGCTCAACTCTGTCAAAAACGGGGGACGTCTCGGTACTCGACCAGCTTTTAGCCTGTACCCGGCAGTACCAACGGTATCTCCAAGAACTGAGTTACGAGAACCGCCGGCGGTTAGCAGGGTTTCTCCAAGAGGCTCTGGCTATTTTTTCGACATAGTGTTAAGCCATCCTCGTTGCCACTCATATCAGCAGACCCCTCGTTGCCCGTAACTTGTGTAGCCCGATGGTGTTTCTAAAAGTGATACCTCGGGCAATAAGGTGAACCCGAGAGAATGGATGTCGAAGAACGCACACTCGTGGAGAGAGCCAAGCAAGATCCATCTGCCTTTGGTATACTTTACGAGTTACACGTAGACAAGATTTACAACTACATTTATCAAAGGACGGGAAACCAACGTGATGCGGAGGATCTGACCGCTCGTACCTTCTATCGTGCTCTAGCCAACATTCGGTACTACGTTCCACGGGGTGTACCGTTTTCCGCCTGGCTCTACCGGATTGCCCACAACCTAGTTGCAAACTGGCATCGCGACCGTAGCCGGCGCAAGGTTGTTTGTCTGGACGACCTAGTTACTGCCGATGGGGAGGGCGACGGGCTTGAAGGGGTCCTCCAGAATCAGGAGCAGGAAGCAGCACTACGCCGTGCCATTCGACGTCTGAGCCCCGAGCGCCAGCAGTTGCTGATCTTGAAATTCAGCGAAGGACTGTCGAATGCTGAGATCGGGGCCATCATGGGGCGTAGCGAGGGGGCTATCAAGTCACTTTATCATCGTACCCTTGTGGCTCTGCGTGAGGAACTACAAAACGAACAGCCGTAAAAGCATTTGAGGTGAGGTGTTCCCATTCGCTTTCGTATCCGTCTCGATACGTCCATCTCTATTACAGTTCATTTCTCGCGACGACGCGAACAAAGCAAGGAGGCTTTGGTTCCAAGATGGCAGTGAGTGTTGAAGATATGTTGTCTGAACATGCAGATGCACTGAATTGTGGGCAACTATATGAACCGCAAGGCACCGAAACAGTGGCCATCCTGTCGCCGCTGATAGACCTGGCCATTCGCGTAAAGTGGGTTCTGGCTCCAGCGAGGCCATCGCCACAATTTCGTGAACAATTGCGCGCTAATCTCATGCAGATGGCCGGGCATGCGGAACTACAGCCGGTGCTGATGCACCAGGCCCCGCGGTATCAGCGCGGGTTGCTCATCGGTGCGGCAGCAGTATTTGCGGGCAGTGTTGCCTATCTATTGCGTAGCCGCATCGCGGGAAGGGCGCATTGATGCCCTAACCATCAACTGAATGAGGATAGCAATGAGAACGGGCACCGGGGCCCGGCTCGGTGCTCGTTTTCTTTTCGCAGGGTGCAAAGGCGAATTCTGGAGGTGATCAATTGACATTCTATGCTCGTTTAGTGGGCTGGGGCAAATACCTGCCCAAAAAGGTTGTGACTAACGACGACTTGGCAAAGATTGTGGATACTAGTGACGAGTGGATCGTGTCTCATACGGGAATCCGTGAGCGCCGTGTGGTGGCCGACGATGAAACTACTGTGGATATGGCCTTTCATGCAAGTCAGGAGGCGCTCAAGGTTGCAGGATTGGCTGCAAAGGACTTGGATTTGATCATCCTGGCCACGTCTTCCCCAGATTATCAGGTACCAAGCGGAGCCAGCGTCCTACAGGGGCGGTTCGGAGCCAAGCGCGCTGCTGCCTTCGACCTCCGTGCTGGGTGCAGTGGCTTCATCTACGGGCTGGCGACCGCTAGCCAGTTTATTGCTACTGGTACCTATCGTAATGCTCTGGTGGTGGGCGCGGAGATCATCTCCAAGTTTATGGATTGGACCGATCGGCGGACGTGTGTGCTATTCGGCGATGGCGCGGGTGCAGTAGTACTGCAGGCCAGTCGCGAGCCATGTGGGGTGTTGTCCTTTGATCTGGGCTCCGATGGCGAAAATTATGATGCGCTTTATATTCCCGCTGGCGGCAGCGCCCATCCGTTTGATCAAGAGGCGCTCGATAAAAAACTGCACCGCATTCGCATGGATGGGAAACGCATCCTCCGCTTCGCCGCGAAGATCATTGGTCCAACGGCAAAAGCAGCGGTTGCGGGCAGCAGTCTCCATCCCGATGAGATTGATCTGCTCATACCTCAGCAATCCAGCGCTCGTTTTATAGAATATGCCAGCCGGCGACTCCATTTCCCCTTGGAAAAGATTTTTGTGAATGTCGACCACTATGCGAATACATCGGCAGCTTCGGTGCCCATTGCTTTATGCGAGGCCTTCGAGCAGGGGCGCATTCGAGAGGGCGACAATGTCCTGCTTATCAGTTTCGGTGCAGGGCTTACGTGGGCTTCGGCAGTAGTATCGACGGGTGTGTCGAGAGAGATGCCTATCGCTGTGGATTGGCCACTGGCCCGTTTTTTCGAGAATGTGCGCGAGGTCGTCGAGGTGGTGAGTAGCACAGCTGCATCTGCTCTTTCGGCCTTACTTCTGCCCTTCTTCACCCGCAACGACCGAAGATAGAACTTCCTAGGACATAGAAGCCGCCTGTGCAAGTGCAGGCGGCTTCTTTCTTTGCCGAATTGGGGAAATCACTTTGAATAATCAGAAATCTAGGCTGCTACAGCCATGCAGCGTGGTTGTCCCAATGTCAGCGAGTGGCGAACGGGCTTCGTAGATTGGTGGGTCAGACTGGGGATGAATTGCACTAACGCGCGGTAAAAGTCCGGGATCCGACCAGCCTCGGCGAAATGCAGCCATTCTTCACCATCGATGACCCCCGCTATGAGGGTAGGGCTCCTTTCGCGATCAATGATTCGCACCCTGAACAGAGAGGGATGCCAGCGGGAAGCGGGTGGCACGACGGCAGGTGGAAGACCCTGCCAGACTCCGCGTAGGACCTCGGCGAGCTGCCCAAATGGCCAGCGTCGTTCAATGTTGCCATCGAGCCGCCAGCGAAGCGATGGTTGCGAAGTGCCTTGGGGAGGGATCAATGTAGCGCAATAGTTGGCAGATCGGGAGTCCCAGTGCACATCAAACCAAGCCTTACCTTCGTTAGCGCTCTTCAGTCTAGCCATAAATTCGTCCATTGTAGTCAGAGGGATCCACAGTACTGACCAGAACGGTCCTGCTTTTCCTGATATCAATTCCAAGACGGTGACGAAACCCGAATTCAGTTCTGCCAGGGAAATGTCGTCGAAAATCTCCCAACTAACGAATGGGCGTGTAGTTCTGCCAAGCCAAGCAGGTAGGGACGCTGTCAGGGAACGACTATTGCTAAGTTGCTGTCGAGGGGCGGGCGATGCAAGGCGCAGGTTTGTTATAGTCCCCTGCTGAGCGCCTATGCCTTGCTTGAGTCGAGCAACCTCATAAGCTCGGATCAACTCTTGCATGTTCGTGCAGTTGCGAGGCACATTGTCCGGAGACCACTCTGGGGGTAGCGTGATGTATAGGGGCTGCCCTCTGGGAGAGAACCCCAGACAGGGGCCATTTTGGTTGCTTCGGCAGGGGAATGGGAGATCAACGGGAAGACGAGGGAAAGGAAGATCCCTCAATTGGCAATCTGAGCAGTTAATCCCTGGGTAATAACGCCGCAGGATATTTGGCCACCATTGTAGCCAGTTCACAAGTTGAGTGGAAATGGGACTGCTCGCGTTACCCGTCAACAATGCTTCGAGCAATTGTTGTGCCCCGAGGGCATCTGATACTTCGAGCGAGCCTCTGCGGGCCGCCATACGGGCTATGATATTCCACGCCCTTGCCGCATCGGCTTCTAACATCTCTAACCAGACGATATTGAGCGTTGTTAGCGCCAGACGAGCATCAGGGGGTATAGCACGTGGGATCGGCCACCCCACAGTGATGGCGAGCATTTGACGCTCAATGGCGGCAAGTTGCGTATCGGAAATTCTCGCCGTGCCAGAGTGACGCAATGACCATAAAGCGGCGATTGCTTGATCAGGTAACCCACTTCGTCGCTGTCCTTGACAGCCAAGCCGGGCGGAAGGCCTTGTGCGTGTGGATGTAGGCATCGATGTTGCCTCCGTACGTTGGCGTGGGCGGAAATTTGTTTGCGGTTGGATTCGCTGTTGTTTGCTGCGTTTCGACGATAGTGTCTGTCAGCGTATGCGCGTCCGCTCAGTGCCTCAACCGCAGCAAGCGAATATGTTCTTCGATTCTCACAGGTAGGGAAGAGTTCCCCTTCTGATCTCCTTGACTCTCTTGTGGTTCAAATCCTATTATAGCATAAAAAGGCTCATAAGTCAAATATAAGTATCTAATAGGGTGCTATTTGGTATCTACACTCTTTTCTGGTGGGTGCTGCACTGTCTTCTCCAGTTCGCTACTCCAATTCGATTCGCTTGAAAGCCTCGGCGTAGGCCATGCCATGCCCCTGAGCCGTTGCACTATTCCAGCCACGTATCATTTCCTCCACCCAGGCGCCTTCTCCGACCTGACTTTTATGTGCTTTCAGAGCAGCGATTTTCTGATCTATGAAATCGGTGATGTCTATCCAAGTATCCGGTTCCAGGGTACCGGACAAATACACCTCTTTCACCTTGTGCGGCTCCAATCCTTCGTCCAGCAATTCGGGGAAAACGAAGCGTGTTTCCGCTGACGGGAACACCGCGTCCAAGGCCGCATCAGCGGCAGCGCGGTGGTCAGGATGGTTCAGGTATGTGCTATTGTATATACGCACGCGGGGGTCACCGCACACCACCAAATCTGGCTTGTAGCGGCGGATCTCGCGCGTGATGTCACGGCGTAGTTCCAGGGTGGCCTGTAATGTGCCATCAGCATAGCCCAGGAAAACCACATCCTTGAGGCCCAGTATGCGTGCTGCTTCGCGCTGTTCTTGCTGACGGACCAGCGCCATCTGTTCCGGGCTCATTTGTGGGTTGTTGCTGCCTCGGCTGCCATCTGTGCAAATCACGTAAATGACGTCGTGCCCTTCAGCCACCCACCGGGCCACGGAACCCGCTACTGTAAACTCAGCATCATCTGGGTGAGCAACGATGACCATGATCGTTTTCTTCGCTGACACGTATCTTCACCCCTCAATCCATTCGATATGTTTCCATTGCGGCTCCTAGCCAAAATATCTCATGCGCTAGTGGGATCTTATTGCATATAGCCGTCCAACCCCCTTGGCGTAGCCTCATTACTGCGCGTGAAGGATAACGCGGCATCGCAACATCATGGAAGTGACCGTGTGCTGTGAAAACAGTCCGTGATCTGTAGCGAGGCACCCGTTGGGCGAGGTTCTCTGTGGAGGATGTTCTCGACCGGCAGGCTCTGCACGCTTTCTGTCGAAATGGATCTCGATCCCGAGACCATCTATTACACGCTATCCGATGGCTACAGAATAGTAACCTGGTCCATTTTCCATAGGTTCTTATCGCCCTCAGGCACGCGGGTGAGATTCCAGCGTATTCTCGCCGGCGGGCTCTGTGTACCTGCCTCGCTGACAAAGATGGCGGTGAGTTCCACAGTGGCTGCAGTCGAATCCTCGCCTGGTGGGTAATACCGGATCTCTTTAACCAAGACGCGCTTGAGTTTGTCCGTTGGCCAAGGGGAGCCGTAATTCAGTGTTTTCTTCCCGAGTTGCTCCGCGGCCGCCTTGCTCAGGAGTTGTTTAGCGGAGTCCGGGGCGGATGGGAGCCAAAGGTAGAAGGATAGCACGATCTTCTCAGGATATGGTGATTCCATGACGTTGGCTGGTGGGCGACCTCCGGGGAACGTTAGATAAGCCTCGCTTGGGTCTACCAGTTGATTGGTCAGTGATTTGAAAAAGGTGTTGGTTTGGGGGTCTAATTTGTAAGCCTTGACCACGATGAAGCCACTTCGTTCGTTTGGATCGGTAGTATAGACCTCGACCGTCTGGGTATCGGTGATGACGTTCACCCCAGCGTTGCCCTGGAAATAACCGATGCATTCATAGACAGGCGTGTCGGGGCTATCGAACGGCTGGCCCAGAGGTCCCCCAGGCTTATCATTGACTTTGATGATCGCCAGTTCAGTACCGCTGGAGACCATCAATTGGGGCCTATTTGCGTCCATCGGGGTCAAAATGCTTATTTTGCTGATCTGCGTTGGTATTTTCTCCGGATCTCCATGATAATAGCCAAGCCGACCTTGCCCTGGCATCCGCAACTTGTAGGGGTATATGATAGGTGGATTGCCACGGTCAGAATCGTACACGAGCACACCGATGGGCCCGGTTCCATTGATATTTTCCATCAAATAGAGCACTACCCATTCGTCTTCGCCATCGAAATCTGCGTCGAAACGCCGCACGTCCACGACGTTGTCGCCTAACACCTCCGGGGCTCTGAAATCCACCCAGAGGGGTGTTTTGGTCTCCTCAGTTTTGCACGCGCCAAACAGCAGGCTGCCGATCGCAGTGATGAGCAGGACTGCGCGGTTGAAAGAGGCTCTTTGTACCATCTCACCCCTCCTTGTGATGACCAGAGCCGTGCGCTCCCCTATGCTTGGCTCGACGTCACCTTCTTGCGTGATGTTGCAGTTTCAGACACAAGAGCCACCGGTAACACCTCAGCCATATGCTCTACCAGAACGAAGTCCAGTTCCCGTTTGACTTTCTGGGGGATATCCACCAGGTCTTTCTCGTTCTTGCGTGGGATAAGCAACTTTTTCAGCCCGGCGCGGTAAGCCGCCAGAGCCTTTTCTCGTAAACCGCCGATGGGCAGCACGCGTCCGCGCAGCGTGATTTCACCAGTCATGCCCACTTCGCGGTGCACAGGTCGGCGCGTCAGGGCTGAAACCAGCGCAGTGGCCATGGTGATGCCTGCCGATGGGCCATCCTTCGGTATTGCCCCCTCTGGTACGTGGATGTGGATGTCCACTTTGTCGAAATCCACATTTTCAATACCTAACGCTTTAGCATGTGAGCGGGCATAACTCAATGCCGCTTGAGCCGATTCCTGCATCACCTCGCCCAACTGCCCTGTCAGCAGGAGTTGCCCTTTGCCTGGCATGACACTGACCTCCACAGGCATGGTATCGCCGCCAGCCTCCGTCCACGCCAAAGTGGTGGCTACGCCAATTTCGTCGTCCTCTTCCGCCATGCCAAAGGTGAAACGTGGCGGCCCTAGGTACTTAATTAGGGAACGACCTGTGACGTGGGTGGGGGCGCGTTTGCCCTCTGCTATCCGTCGCGTTACTTTACGGCAGATGTTAGCGATCTCTCGCTCGAGGTTGCGCACTCCAGCCTCGTGTGTGTACTCGCGTATGATTTGCTTGATCGTCTCCTCGGGGAAATGAAGTGAGGAGAGCCCGTGTTCTTCGATCTGACGCGGGATCAGAAATTGCTTCGCAATCTCTATTTTTTCCTCTTCAATATAACCGGGGAACTCGATCACTTCCATCCTATCCTGCAGAGCGGGTGGGACGGGATCGAGGATGTTGGCTGTAGTGATGAAGATAACTTTGGAAAGATCGTATGGTACTTCCAAATAATGGTCGGAGAAGGCGAAGTTCTGCTCTGGATCAAGCACCTCAAGCAGCGCCGCTGAGGGGTCTCCACGAAAGTCGATCCCCACCTTATCGATTTCATCGAGCATGAATAGCGGATTGATTGTTCCGGCCCGGCGCATGGTCTGGATAATGCGCCCCGGCAGTGCCCCCACGTAGGTGCGGCGGTGTCCGCGTATCTCCGCCTCGTCGCGAATGCCACCTAGACTGACACGCACAAACTTGCGTCCTAGCGCCTGAGCAATAGATTTGCCCAGCGATGTTTTACCCGTGCCAGGAGGTCCCACAAAGCAAAGGATGGGGCTGCGCATTTTATTCGCTGCCATTTTTCGGACAGCGATATACTCTAAGATGCGTTCCTTCGCTTTCGGCAAACCGTAATGATTTTCATCTAACACCTTGGCGGCGTGATTGATATCCAAATTGTCTTCGCTGGCTTCAGTCCAGGGCAATTCCAAGAGCCAGTCCAGATAAGTTCGAATCACTGCGATTTCCGGGGCCATAGGGGGCATGGCAGCCAGACGGGCCAATTCTGCCTCTGCTTTACTGCGCACCTCCGCTGGCCACGCTTTCTGCGCGATTCGCTCTCGCAATTCGTTTATTTCCTGCATCATAGGGTCGCTCTCGCCAAGTTCGCTTTGTATCACCCGCATCTGTTCGCGCAGGAAGAATTCGCGCTGGCTCTTGTCCACCTCCTGTTGTACTTGGGAATGGATACGGTTCTCCAATTCCAAAACGTCAAGTTCCTTGCCCAGCAGAATGCTCACTTTCTGCAGGCGTGTGTTGGCATTGAACGTTTCCAGTAGCTCCTGCCGCCTTTCCACACTTAGAGTGAGGGTATGGGCTACCAGATCGGCCAGCCAACTTGGGTCCTCGATATTCATCGCTAAAACATAGGCATCGTCAGGCAGACTGCGACTCAGGCGCACACATTTCTCAAACAAAGCCAGCACTGCTCGCATCAATGCCTCTGTGGCCAGGGTCTGTTCGATCGTCTCCTTCACGGGGGTTACATGGGCAGTGATATAGGGTGCACTCTGCACAAAGCCCTCTAACCGCACCCGCTGTCGGCCTTGCACAAAGACGCTCGTGGTCCCATCGGGCATGCGCCACATCCGCCCGATGACAGCCTCTGTTCCCACGGTGTACAAGTCGCTTTCGCTGGGGTCCTGGACTTCGGGATCCCGCTGAGCGAAGACGACGATGCGCTGGTCGTTCGCCATAGCCGCTTCGACAGCGCGGATGGAACGATCGCGTCCTACAAAAAGTGGGACCACCATGTGGGGGAACAACACTGTATCACGCACAGGAACCACTGGTGCCTCAAACGGTTCCTCGCTGTCCGTCAACGGTAGGGTCGGAAATTTCACACCATCAAATTCTATCATTGGGAGAACCAAATCCTCCATTCTCAAAGTCGTCCACTTGCAGGTAACTGAATTATATCGCCCGAGGGAAGAGTTGTCAACCACTCGTTTGCGATTGGATTGTTACCTGGGGTAGAATAATTACTAAATAGCGCCCATTTTAGATAATTGTATCAGGGCTACATGTCACTCTATCGGAAAGGAATCGCACGATGGCAATCTACGAGTTCGAGGGTCGTGTTCCGGAAATTGGAGAGAACGCGTATGTGCACCCATCTGCCCAAATCATCGGTTTGGTGAGAATCGGGGCTGGTTGCTGGATCGGTCCAGGTGCTAGCCTGCGCGGTGACTACGGGGAAATTGTGATTGGCTCTCACACGAGCGTGGAGGATAACTGCGTTATTCACGCCCGCCCTGGAGAACGCACAAGCATTGGCTCCTATGTTACCATAGGTCATGGCTCGGTGATTCACAATGCCACAATACACGACTGGGCGATCATTGGCATGGGCGCGGTGGTAAGCGATTGGTCGGTTGTGGGCGAGTGGAGTGTGGTAGGCGAAGGGGCTGTGGTTACCCAACGGAGTCAGGTACCTACGGGACAAATTGCCGTTGGGATCCCTGCCAAAGTGATTGGGGTGGTCAATGATGAGTACAAGGCGATTTGGACGTCTTTCAAGGACCTTTACGTAGATTTGGCCAGACGCTATCCTCAGGGGTTGAAGTTATTGCGGTGAGGCTCGGGGAAAAGGAGGTGCTGCAATGAAGAAAGAAGCAGCGCTTTATAACAGACTGGAAGGCAATGCGGTGCAGTGTTATCTATGTGCCCACCGGTGCCACATTGCGGATGGTAAACGTGGCATCTGTCTGGTGCGCGAGAACCAAGGTGGCACGCTGTACTCCCTCGTTTACGGGCGGGCGGTGTCTCAGGCGATTGACCCAGTGGAAAAGAAACCGCTTTTCCACTTCCATCCCGGTTCATTAACTTATTCTGTGGCTACTGTCGGATGTAACTTCCGATGTGATTTCTGCCAGAACTGGGAGATTTCCCAGGCTCCCCGAGAAGGGCGGGAGTTTCGAGAACGGGAAACTTCACCGGAAATGATCGTGGCCGGAGCGCGCCACTACAACTGCCGGAGTATCGCATATACCTACACGGAACCGACGGTCTTTTTTGAATACACTTATGATACATCTGTGCTGGCCCGTGCTGCGGGTATTGCGAACATCTACGTCACCAACGGTTATATGACCACTGAGATGCTTGAAGCATATAAGCCCTATTTGGACGCGGCTAATGTGGACCTCAAGGCTTTCCGCGACGAAACTTACCGCCGCGTCTGTAAAGCCAAGCTCCAGCCGGTTTTAGATGCACTCAAGTACATGAAGCAGCAGGGCGTGTGGGTTGAAGTGACTACTCTGCTCGTACCCGACATGAACGATTCCGAAGCCGAGTTGCGCGAATTGGCTGAGTTCTTAGTCAAAGAGTTGGGGCCCGAGACACCCTGGCACGTCAGCCGCTTTCACCCCGATTACAAAATGCTCGATCGTTCGGCTACGCCTTTATCCACGCTGCATCGAGCACGCGATATCGGGCGAGAAGCGGGGTTACGCTACGTCTATGAGGGTAACGTGCCATGGGCCGAGGGGGAGAACACCTATTGCTATCAGTGTGGCCGGCTCCTTATCCGCCGCTATGGTTTCAGCGTCACCGAGAACGTTATCCAAGACGGCCACTGTCCCTACTGCGGCACTATGATAGATGGCGTGGGATTGTAAACACTGAATTAGGGAGCGCTCAGCACCTTATCGGCGTAGTCTTGACCTAAGATGAGGCGGATATCGACTCCACTGGGTACATCCGGTGAATGTCGAATGTTTTCGGGTTCGACCGCGAACAGTGCAGCCAATGCGCTAACAGTGTAGTGCTTGCCGGTATAGTCAACGATCACTGTTTTGGGGTAGTCCGAACGATCGGCATTGCTGAAAGCCACGACGTTATAGCCCACTTGTTTCAAATACTCATAGGTACGCTGGGCCAGGCCAGCCGTCTGGGTGCCATTTTGGACCTCGATCGTAGCCGCCTCAGCAGCCAACTGGTTCTGTCCAGGCACGCTTTCTGGCGCAGTCGAACTGAACAGGCGGGAAACTAACTCTCTGACTTTCTCCTTCTGGGGGATCAATACGGCCCAACCCTCGGGCGTGACGGTAGGTGTGGTCATGTTCTGGTCAATGAAGGCGCTCTCAATGTTCTCCTGATCTATCTCGCGAAGCAACTGTGCCAGCCGGTACATCTCATCCAGATTGAGGTCGGTTTGCACCGATGAGCCAAGTAATCTGAGGACCTCGGGTATCTTGGTAAGAGGAATGTTCAGACTAAGCACTTTATCACGAACGGCAAGTATGACCTGCTGCTGGCGGCGAGAGCGCTCAAAATCGCTGCCCCCGTGACGTGAACGAGCGTACTGGAGTGCCGTTTTGCCATCCATGTGCTGGAAGCCCGCTGGAATGTCTACTGTCATATAGCCGTAGTTCTCATCGGGATATTGCTCATCGTGAATGGCACGTTCCACGTTGATGTCAATGCCCCCGATGGTATCTATTAATTTCTCGAAACCGTCGAAATTCAAGCGCACATAATAATGTACTGGCACGCCCAGTGTGTATTGAACCGTCTTTTTCGCCAAGGCTGGTCCACCACCAGGATAATTGTCCTTTTGGCCGAGAAAATGGGCGGTGTTGATGCGATTCTCACCATATCCAGGGATGGTAACCCACAAGTCACGCGGTATGGATAGCATGGCGGCGGTCTTACTCGCTGGATCTACCGTGGCCAGGATCATCGTATCGGTGCGCCAGGGACCGGGGTCATTGCGCCGCTGATCAATGCCCAGAATAAGGATATTGACGCGCTCTCTCTTCTCCCACTGGGGCAACTGGTCGTCTGGGTTTCGGCCAAGTTGCGCGTGAGGCCAATTGGGGAGCAGGGTAAACTGGGCGTGGGCCACAATATCGCGAACAGTGCTATAGAAGAGGTAGCCAGCGAACAAGCCACCAGCCAGGAAAGCAAAAAGCAACATGGTCAATAAAGCCTGTTGCCAGCTCGGCACTCTGGATGGTGCTGCAGCGCCCTTTCCCATTCATCCTCCTGAATGACTGGATTTGCATGTAAAGTATAACACATTCCTAAGCCATGTGCCAAAGCGCACCCTGAATGGCAAGTCATCTTCTACGAATTTAGTCGTCATTATTTGACATTTATTCACCTGGCTATTAAGATTACCGCGACTCTGACCATCAGGAGCGCAACCATGGCGAGAATGGGTGAATCCCTGCGTAGCGCGCGAGAGGCGAAGGGCATTTCACTGGCGCAGGCAGAAGAAGCAACGAAAATACGGGCCCTATACCTTCAGGCTATCGAGGAAGAAAACTACGGGAATTTGCCACCGCTGGTGTTCGTCCGCGGGTTCATTCGCAACTACGCCACCTATCTGGGCCTCAATCCTGAAGAAGTTTTGAGACTTGAGGGTGCCCCACCTCCGGAACCCGAAACCCCGCTTGTTCTCCCAACCATGGAAGAGGCCGTACTGGTACCGCCTGTGGTATCACGCCTCCTTTTGATGTTAGCAGCCGTTGCGCTCCTGGCTCTTGTTGTCGGCCTGGGTGGATGGGCCATCCAGCATGGATATATCATGCTCCCCGGCTTCTCACCGACAGCCACACCTACATTCCTGCTACCTACTGCCACACCCTCGCTACTGATGCCCACCCACACGGCCACATTGCTGCCAACAGCGACACCTACTCACTCCCCTACGCCGGAGCCTGGCGTGCGGGTTGATTTGCAGATCGTCCAGCGAGCCTGGTTACGGGTTTTGGTTGATGGTGTGGAAGTGTTCACTGGCATTCTGGAGGCGGGGGAGCGGCGCACCTGGACCGGGAAGGAACGGGTGTATGTGCATTGCGGCTTTGGCATGGGTGTGGTTGCCACTGTGAATGGTCAGCCTTATGGGCCGCTTTCCTCGGAACCTGCGCCCGTGCGCGTGGAATGGAGCCGGGTGACGGGTCCACCTTCTTTGATGAGCACGCCTGGCCCCACAATCGTGCTGTTGCAAACGCCGTCGCGATAGCCGACACTTTACGATATATCGTATCTGTGTATCAAACGGGCTGGACCTAGTGGCCAGCCTTTTATGCGTGGAGTGTGTCTGGTGGATAGGAGTTTTTACCTGCTGACGTTGGGCTGCCCCAAGAATACCGTTGATTCTGAAGGTATGACGCAGATTCTTTTGGAGGCAGGATATCATGAGTGCGCAGAACCTACTGCCGCTACTTTCATCATTGTTAATACGTGCGCCTTTATTGAGGCTGCGCGTCAGGAGTCCCTCGCTGTCTTGCGCGAAATAGCTGAGCAGAAGCGCCCTGGCCAAAAACTAGTGGCTGCAGGTTGTCTGTCAGAGCGTAATGGAGGGGAGTTGCAGGCTGCGATACCTGCTGTAGATGCCTGCCTCAGCACACGACACTGGGCACGCATTGCGGAAATATTAGACAACCTATCCAGTGCATCGAACCAGCGCATCCGTCACTCTGTCTCTCCGTCCATTGTCGCCCCACTAGTTCGTCACATCTCCCCTGGCGTTAAGACTGCTTATCTTAAGATTGCCGATGGATGTAGTGCTCCCTGTACCTTCTGCGTGATACCGATGATCAAAGGCCCTGCCCAAAGCAAGCCGAAAGAACTCATCCGCACCGAGGTGCAACAATTGACGGCGGTGGGTATGCGGGAAATCATTCTTATTGCTCAGGACACCACCGCCTATGGCCACGATTGGGGTGAGCGCGAAGGGCTGGCGCATCTGTTAGAAGACATGGTCCACTGGGTGCCTCGTGGAACGTGGCTGCGGGTGATGTACGCTTACCCACAACACGTCACGTCCAGGCTCATACAAGTCATGGCCGAGCATCCCTCCGTCTGCCGCTATCTCGATCTACCCCTACAACATGCACACCCAGCCGTTCTACGCCGCATGAAACGTCCGAGCGACGTAGATGCTGTGCGCCGCCTAATCGAGAGCCTGCGCTCTGCTATGCCTGACATAGTCCTGCGAACAACCTTTATCGTCGGCTTTCCCGGCGAAACTGATACCGAATTTCAAACCCTTCTGGATTTCATGGAAGAGGTCGCTTTTGACCACGTCGGCATCTTCACCTACTCGCGGGAAGAGGGAACAGCAGCCGCTTCACTGCCAGATCAAGTGCCTGAGGTAGTCAAGGAGGCGCGTTATACTGAGGCTATGGCCCTCCAGCAAGAGATCTCGCACCGCCGCAACCAACGCTGGGTAGGCCGTACGTTTGATGTGTTGATAGAAGGGGCAGGCGACGGTATCAGCATCGGTCGCTTCTACCGCGATGCACCCGAGATAGATGGTTACGTGCTGATAGATGGAGAATGGCCAATTGGCGAAATGCAGCCAGTGATGATAACAAGCGCGCTGGAGTATGACTTGCTCGGCGTGGTGACTCGTGAAGACGGATAGGGCTAACAACCCTTTAGATAATTAGATACGAAATAGAGCCTATATAGATACTATTATTTGACTTAGTATCGATTCTGTGCTATAATTTATATTGCCTGATCATCCCGCCCACAATCTACATAGAAAGACCGCGCGAGATGAATCCCTTTCGTCGTAGCCGCGAAGCTCACGTGGTGCGAGTACGCAATCTGGTGTGGCTGGGAAAAACCACCGCCGAAATCGGGCGGTGGTCCACGGCCAGGAGATGCTTCCGCAGAGCACTTGAACTAGATCCCCGGTGCGAGGAAGCGTGGCTGTGGCAAGCAGGTCTAGCCGACAATCGCGAACAAGCCCTCGCCTATCTGGACAGGGCCCTTGTCATCAATCCGAACAGCGGCCGAGCGAAAGCGGGTATCCATTGGGCACGTCGGCATCTTGCATCAGTGACGGCAAAGCGGCGGCCAGTGCCTAAATCTTCTTTCTCACTAGCTGCCCTCAGGAGACTTCTAATTCGCAGCCTCGTGATAACGGCCATTATCTTCTGTATCGTGATTGGACTTCAGCACGGAACGAATTTTTCTTTGCCGCTGTCTCCATTGACAAGTGGCATTACCTCGAAATCAGTTTCCCCGTCACTCACTCCTACTACAATGGAATCGCCGATTGCGGAGGCGATCATTTCTACGGCTGCAATGGCGTCCTCTGCGGATTCCAACTCGGTTGCGCTGCCAACAGTGACACCAATAGCTGCGCCGACATTTGTTGAGACCGCTATGCCCCCTTTGTCAGCAACGCCTGTGGCCTCACTGCCAATCGGACCGGAAGACACTCTTGCTGGTTTGGCAACCACCGGTGAAGGAAACAAGGAGAAACGCATTGAGATTGATCTGAGCGCGCAGACACTCGTGGCCTATGAGGGAGACGTCCCAATTTTCATTGCCCTTGTATCCACGGGCACCGCTTGGACGCCGACCCCGGTAGGGCAATTTCGGATTTATCGTAAGTTGCTCAAACAAGACATGTCCGGGCCTGGGTACTACCTGGCCGATGTGCCTTACGTTCAATACTTCTTCGGTGCTTACGCCCTTCACGGTGCATACTGGCACAATGATTTCGGCCGGCCGGTTAGTCACGGATGTGTAAACCTGACAGTTGAGGATGCCCGATGGTTGTTCAATTGGACAGAGCCAACATTAGCCCCTGGCGAGTTCGAAGTGCAATCCACAGTCTCCATACCTGGCACTCTGGTGGTCGTGCGTGAGTGAAATGCGCGGCTTGACAGGATCGTGGCTCTGTGGTATAAAGCGAATTAATGATATGGCACAAACGGCGATGAAGGAGAAGAGTACGGACACACCGGAGCACAGAGAGCCGCGTTGCTGAGAGGCGGCCTCACGGGTGTCCTGAAAGACGCTCCGGAGCCGCGGGTTCGAACCGACAGATTGCAAGTTGCGAGTAGGGCCCGCCGGGTGCTCCCGTTAACGAGCCTCGAGGCCGCTTCAAGCGGCAAAGTAAAGGTGGCACCACGGACCATGCTCCGTCCTTTGCGGACGGAGTATTTTCTTTCCAATGGGAGGTAGTCAGATGGAGCGAGTGCGGACCAATGAAGCGCATTTACACGTCGGCAAGCGGGTGCGCTTGTGTGGCTGGCTGCACAATTTGCGTCGCATGGGACGCATCAATTTCCTAGTCCTCCGAGATGGGTCGGGCACTTTCCAGGTCCTCTTGGATCAACCAGACCAGGTGGAAAAACTGAAAGGCCTGCAGGCCGAAACTGTGCTGGAGATAATAGGCACAGTGGCGGAGGAACCACGAGCACCAGGGGGACTAGAGTTACACGATTGCGAATTAACCGTTCTCTCGCCAGTGACGGAACCGACACCCTTCGAGATCAATAAGAAGGTGCTCAAACCAGGATTGGATGTCTTTTTAGATTACGCGCCTATCGGATTGCGCCATCTTCAGAAGCGGGCTCTTTTCCATGCCGCTGCCATTGCGTTAAATGCCTATCGCGAATTCCTGACTAAGGCGGGCTTCGTGGAGATACAGACCCCGAAGATCGTTGGCACGGCCACAGAAGGCGGGGCGAATGTTTTCGCCATTGACTATTTCGGCCAACCCGCCTATCTGGCACAGAGCCCGCAACTCTACAAGCAGATCATGGTGGGCGTGTTTGAACGCGTTTTCGAAGTGGGCCCCGTCTTTCGCGCTGAACCACATAGCACAGCCCGCCATACCAATGAGTACGTAAGTCTAGATGTGGAGATGGGGTTTATCCAGGATCACCGAGATGTAATGCATATCCTCTCTGAAACGATACGCCATATCGTAGCACGCTTACGTGAAGCCGAAGACCTGGCCGACCAGGCAGGATTAGACCTGCCAGATGTGCCACCGGAGATACCCAGCATCAAGTTTCGCATGGCCCAGCAGGTAATCACAGAGCGCTACGGTGTGCCCTCGGGGGTGGAGATGGATCTTGCTCCCGCGGAGGAAGAGTTGATTTGCCGATATGCACAGGAGGAGTGGGGCTCTGAGTTCATCTTCGTCACTCATTATCCTACGGCGAAACGACCTTTCTACACTATGCCTGATCCCGTCGACCCAGAACATAGCCACAGTTTCGATCTGCTCTTCCGTGGCTGCGAGATCACAACGGGTGGCCAGCGAATTCACTTATACAGCCAATTGGTGGAAAGCATGGCTCGCCGGGGGTTGAGTGTGCGTGGCTTCGAGGGTTACTTGCAGGCCTTCAAATACGGGATGCCCCCTCACGGCGGCTTTGGCATGGGGTTAGAACGTCTAATGATGCAGTTCGCCCGACTATCCAACTTGCGTGAGGCCACCCTGTTTCCCCGCGATATGACACGCCTTTCACCCTGATGCTCCAAAGGGTGGCGAGACTTAGAGTATCCCGTAATCGAGGATTGTCAGCACCCCAAACAACGATTACTGTTGCGAAAGCACCCCATTGGCATTATAATTACATCGCAAGCGCTAACAGGAAATGAGGGGGTATATCTTGCTCTCGGCGTTGGCTGCATTTCTAGTGTTGAGTTTGCTCATGACGGTCCATGAGTTGGGACACTTGTTTGTAGCCCGGCTGGTTGGCATAAAGGCGGCAGAATTCGGCCTTGGCTATCCACCTCGTCTATTCACCCTGGGACGGATTGGGGACACCGATTACACCTTGAACCTAATACCCTTCGCCGCCTTTGTTCGCGTTTCGGATAACAATGATTTTTCCCAAGACCTCACATTCCATAGCCACAGCGTGGGTCAGCGGTTTGCCATGGTCGCTGGCGGCGCCTTCATGAACCTTCTCTTCTCGGCGGCTCTCTTCGCCACCTGCTTTGTTACTGGCTGGGTGGAGGTTCCCGAAACGGTAGTTACAGTCGAAAGGGTATTTCCTGGTTCGGTGGGCGCAGCAGTGGGCTTTCGAGAGGGCGATGACATCCTCCTGGCGGATGAAACAGAGGTGAGTAGTGTGCTGGAACTAATCTCATACAGCCGCTCGCGGGA
Organism: Chloroflexota bacterium; assembly: GCA_014360825.1. Taxonomy (NCBI): domain Bacteria; kingdom Bacillati; phylum Chloroflexota; species Chloroflexota bacterium. The sequence continues at coordinate 135,086 of JACIWT010000003.1, forward strand.
CGGAGCCATTAGGACCGTGGAAGTCCGTCGTAGCGGCCGCCGTTTTGCTGTTCGGCTTCCTGCAGGAAGGCCCTGGTTTGACAGGCCGGAAAGCCGCGGGGTAACCATTGCGAATAGGGCGGGGTGGGTACAGATAGTTCGATACCCGCTCCTCGAAGCCCTTTGGCGCGGCTTCACCGAGTCGATTGCTGCTATAGTTTTCGTGTTCGCCATCCCGCTCAAAGTACTTCAGGGCCTTATCCCGCCCGATTTAGTGCGGCCAGTGGGACCAGTGGGGTTGGGGCAACTCGCTGGGCGGGCGGCCTTAGAAGTGACCACAACTGGTCATTGGTTCTACTTCCTGCGACTGGTTGCTACCCTTAGTGCATCTTTGGCTGCCATCAATCTACTGCCCTTACCTGGTCTGGATGGCGGGCGACTGGCATTTCTAAGCCTCGAAATCGTACGCCGCAAGCGTATGGACCCAGCCAAAGAGAGTTTGATTCATTTGGTCGGTTTGGTCTTGATGTTAATACTCCTTTTGGTCGTCACATATCAGGACATTGTGAACCCTCTCGGCTTGAAGCACTGATTGGACTACCTCCTCTGCATTTCAGCCATTGCGGTGACTGTCATACCGATGCCCGTTTACTCAATGCATCGGATCCCCTCTTCTAGGCTCCATTCTGCATTGGCGTATCGCAGCCTGCTTGAAACCGTCTTATATAGTGGAAAGGGGACACAGTATTGTGAGAGTCCGCTGTCTTAGCCATGTGTCGTGTATTGTCTCGAGTTTGGCGATATTGTCCCTTTTGATAGCGCCTAAACCTGTGTATTCAGACAGCGGGAGCACTCGCGTTTTGGTCAAAGCAGCGATCTCCCCAAAATCTATGAACGCGCTGTTGGATGGTCGGGGCTACATTTTGAGGCAATACCCGCAGTTAAGCCTCTATGAGGTCGTCCTTACGCCTGGCCTGGAGACAAACGCGTTGCATGTGCTTTGGGCTACTCCCTCTGTCATATACGCTGAGCACGATCAGCGCGTGAGGGCTTTAGGAGTACCTAACGATCCCTACTGGGCGCAACAATGGAATATGAGCATTGTGAACGCGCCTGCGGCGTGGGATGTGATCACCGGATCTGAAACCGTGATCATCGCCTTTTTGGACACCGGCTTGGATCTCGATCACGAGGACTTGCAAGCGAAAATCTGGCGAAACCCCAGCGAGATACCTGGCAACGGTTTAGACGATGACGGTAACGGCAAAGTGGACGATGTGAACGGCTGGCATTTTTATCACAAACGTGTAGGCTTCGACTACGTCCCGGCCGAGGACGGTAACGTTCAGGATGATAACGGACACGGCTCACATGTCGCGGGCATCGCTGCTGCCGATACCAACAATGGCCTCGGTGTAGCAGGGATGTGTTGGGGCTGCCGCATCTTGCCGGTAAAGGTGCTGGATTCCAATGGCGAAGGGTGGTATTCGGATATCATTGCTGGCCTGCTATATGCGGTGGAGCAGGGAGCAAGAGTGGTCAACCTGAGTCTGGGTGGGTCAGACCAGTCACAAGCATTGCAGGATGCAATTACCCATGCTCACGATGCTGGAGCGCTCCTGGTGGCCGCCGCGGGCAATGATGGTGGACCGGTGCTCTATCCAGCCGCATGTCAGCACGTTCTCGCAGTCGCCGCAACAGACCAGAGCGACCAACGCGCTTCTTATTCCAACCATGGCCCGCAGGTGGATATCGCTGCACCTGGTGGTCCTATCTACAGTACTTGGTGGCGAGGCAACTATTTCGTCAAATCCGGCACCTCAATGGCAGCGCCCCACGTTTCAGGTGCTGCAGCTCTCCTCTGGTCTCTCAACTCTCGTTACACCAACGTAGAGGTGGCGGATATCTTGCTACATACAGCCACGGATACCAATGCACCTTTGGCAGCGGGATGGGATGAGTTCATCGGTTGGGGGCGGCTTGATGTGGGTGCCGCCGTAAGCCAGACGGTGAGTTTGCCCAACCGGCTCATCCTCAGCGCCCAACCCTCGTCTATTCGCATTGGTGGCGAGACGGCGATTGTCCACGCTCTTGTGGTGGATTCCCAAGACCGAGCGGTACCCGATGGCACACTCGTTACCTTCGCCGCCACCTTAGGTCGGCTGTCATCCACTATCGTTGGAACCCACGATGGCCTCGCGGAAACCACACTAACATCGGAATGGGAACCCGGCACATCCGTGGTCACGGCCATGGTCAATGGGGTCAGCGAGTCGGTGGAGGTGCAGTTCTGGGCCTACCGATTGTTATTCCCAAGGGTTCACAAAGACTCCATATCATTCTTAGAGATTCACGAAACATCGCCCTGATGAGGTTACCAGTTGTGAGGGCATCCATTTGGCGCTGGCTTCTGATGTTTGCTTTGCTCAGCATATCCTTTTCCCCCTTCCCTACACACGCTGACGATCACCAGCCCACACCAGAGGAAATAGTTGCCAAGATAGACCCCCGTCTTCGTGACCTGGCACACTCCGGAAGCCAGGGGTTAGTACTGGTGGATTGCATCGTCCAGCCAGGCGTTGATTTGATGCCCCTTTTTGAACGCGCCCTTCTCCGTCCCTCGCTGGAACCCTTCGGCCCGCGCATTACCGGTTACATCCGTGCCGATCGCCTCTCCAAGTTAGCCTCATCGCCCAGCGTCCAGGCCGTCATGGCGACCGGTTTTCCGCGTCCAGAGCCCTATCCGGCATCTCTGACCCAAACGAATAATGAAGAACAGGCACTTTTATTGAGCGATGACCAGGCATGGGCCAGTGGCTGGTTTGAGAAAGACTATGTAGGATGGGAAACCGCCTGGGCGAATGGTTTTACCGGTAATGGGGTATTCGTTGCTGTTCTCGACGATGGTGTGGACTTCGGTCATCCTGATTTGATGGGCAAACAGGCGCGGATCACTGACTCTGAATCTCCCTACTACGTCACGAACAAGGACGGCGAGCCCATGGGGTGGCCTATTGTGGTGGATGCGTGGTCTATGCTTTGGTACGTCCTCGACCCGCCAGATGAGCACGGGAACTGGGGTTTTTATGTGAATACCCGCACGGCGCTGCCCATATCTTCAGCTCAGACGGTGGTCTTTGACGACGTCCTCTATACCGTCCCAGCGACTTCTAAGACTAACCTGGTGCGCATGGGTTACCATCCGGACCGCGCCCTGGCTTCCCTCTATGGCGAACCCGTTGCCATCCTACTGGCTGACGAGGGCCGCGCTGACCTGGATGGCAATGGCCAACGCGACGACTACGATACGGTGTATGTGGATCTCAACCACAACCGCGACTTCACTGATGATAAACCATGTACCATTGGCGATGAAATCTCTTGCTGGGATAGCGATGGCAATGGCTACCCGAATTTGTCCGGTGGCATGATCTATTTCATCGCGGATGGCGCACACCACATCCCGACTATGGACTATCTCTTCCCGGACACGCCACCTCCTGCCAAAGGTGACATGATCTGTTTCGCCATCAACGATGTGGGCCGTGGTGGTTCCCACGGCACCCTCTGTGCCTCTAATGTGGCCTCGCGAGGGATCATTGATGGCTCTGGCCCCGGTCGACCAGTATGGAAAACACCAGGAGATGGCACCCCCGGCACCGGCATGGTACAGGCGGGTGGGAAAGATACCCTTGTTATAGCCACCGGCGACTTCTATGCGGGGGGTGCCCTATTGGACTGGTATCAGGCTCTGATGCGGGGTTACGACGGCGTCCCCGATGGCGACTTTCACTGCGATGATGCACAGATTATTAGCCAGAGCTTCGGCTCGGGCTACACCGACATGGGTGGGTGGGATTACCTCTCCCGCGCCATTGCCGAGATGAATACCAAACTCAATCCCCACGTGACTCTGGTAGATTCAACCGGCAATGGTGGTCCTGGGTACGGCACAGTGAACAGCCCTCACCCGCCAACCGGTGTCCACGTTGCCGCATCTACCCAATACGCCTACACAGGCCCTGGGGCAGACCCCTTCTTGAGCAGGCGGCAGTGTACCTATGGCGACTTCCAGGGCCTCTCGAACCGAGGGCCCGGTGCTCTTGGCGACACGGGCGTTACGGTGATGGCAAACGGTGGTTGGGGTACTGGGGACGTGCCGGTGAATATGTTATATGGTGGGGATAGTTGGAATGCATGGACGATGTGGGCTGGGACAAGCCGCGCTGCACCGGTTGTCGCCGCTGTACTTTCGCTCATCTATGACGCCTACACCCAAGCCCACGGCGGATGCCAACCTACCTACGATGAAGCACGCGATCTACTCATGGCTGGCGCCACCTACACTGGTGAGGACCCCTTCACGGCCGGGGCCGGGTTGGTCAGCGCAGCCAACGCAACTGCTCTCGCTGCGGGATTGCCAGGCATTCGTATATCACCCGCCCACTGGGAGGCTGGCGACTATGCAGGTGTCCAGTATCCCGGGTTCCCACATCTCCTTCACCCGGGGGAGGCGAGCGAGCAAACTTTCACGCTGTACAACCCCGGTCCAGAGGACCAAGTGGTGTTTGTCCGCGCAGGCCACCTCGTGGAGATAGGAGACCCTATTACCGGTACGCTGCGAACAGCAGACCGGTGGCAGGAATCCAGTTTCAACCCGGGGCGACCAGACTATTTGGTTCGCATTCCCAAGGCCCAGATCCCAGAGGAGACGAGGCTTATGATCGCTCGGTTGGCGCAGCCTCTGGATACCTTCGATACAGATTACTCGCCAGGGGACCCAACATCTTATGTGCCCCCAGGCAACAATGTGTTCAGTATCGTTATCTATAATTGGTGGGATGCCAACGCCGATGGCAACTTGTGGACCGACAGCAATGGCAATGGTTGCGTCAATAGCAACGAGATAGACTACGGCGAATATAACCGTTTCGGAGGAGCGGAGAACATAGCCAACGGCCAGGAGGTCCGTGTCCATGATCCCCTGGGCAGAGTGGAGACCGACATTTACCTGGGAGTTTTCCACAGTGTTCGTGCTTTGACCATCCCCACCGCTACATTGCACTACGAGGCACGTTTCTATGGCATCCAAGATTGGGATTGGATCCATTTCCTGGGTGAGGACCAAGAGCGAGAACTTGTCCTGACTGTTCCTGCGGGGGACTCTATCTCCTTCACCGCCGCCTTGAGGGTGCCAGAAGAGTATTCCACAGGTCTCTACGGTGGCCACATCTTCGTCCACGATTCGCGCCGCACTACCGCCGTGCCAGTGGTAGTGAACGTGGCTGGCACTATCCGCCAGCCCCTAGTGCTCGGTGGGGCGGCAGCAGGGAGGCCCTATGATAACAGCCAGATGCACGGGTTGGGATCTGACAAACCTGAATCAGGCGACTGGCGCACGTTCTTTATGGACCAGTCGGAACAGCCGCCTGCAGGGACGCTGCTTGCTGTGCACAGCACTTGGCAGGGCGCGCCCCCGAATGATGTGGACACGCTTATCTTCGGCCCCAAGGCCGATGCGTTCAGCGCTAGTAACCCCACATTCTTTGGACCCCATGGGTTAGCACAGGTGGGAGGCAGCGCTCGCGTGACCGTCGGTGATCGCCCGCACTGGGTGTTTGATACAAACTCGGGGGGGAGCGAGGACTGGATCTTTGCCCCGCTGAGCCGGGGCTTGCACATGGTGCGATTCCAGAACGTGCTCTTCGGCGGCGAGAGCATCTCTTTGCCTTTCCGTGCTGATGTTGGCACCGTCCAACTGGAGCCATTATCGCTCCGGTTTCCTGACGACTCCCCTGTTGGAACAATCGTGACGCTGAACCTCCAATCGAGTATGGAGTTTCCTCAGGGCATCGAGGTCCGGGCGTATGGGTTGAGCCCGGACCTGACGGAGATGCTAACTTGGGAGTCGTCCTACGCCAACATCATTCGCGAATACTCCCTATCTGGAGCGGGTTTACTGGAATTCGCGACTTACGCTCACGAAAGCACTGTTGCAGATGTGGATTTGCACTTGTGGCGCTGGGATGAGTCACAGAGCATGTGGGAAAAGGTAGCCTCTTCCAGCAACATTGCTGCCGAAGAGTCCATTCGCCTGCTCACTCCACCAGATGGACTCTACCGTCTCGAGGTGGTCAATTTCGCTCACCAGCCTGGTCATGTCATGTTGCATGTGCGCCGGCCCCAAGGGACTGGGATCGCGGCGCAAGATGTGCCTGATGGCTCTATCCATGCCGGACAGATGGTGACTATCACTATTCGATTGGACCAACTGCTTAGCCCAGGCAACTGGGAGGGCTGTCTTTTCCTGGGTCCGGCGGGAGCCTGGCGAGCAATAGAGGTGCCCGTGCGTTGCGTGGTGACTCAGCAATGGCCGACGATATTTCTCCCCATCATGGTCAAGAGCGCTGAGCAGTGGCCCTGGTGACGGCGCGTGTTTGCAGTTTTGGAGTGATTGTGCTATAATCAAACTAAATTGAATATTGCAGCAGGGGTGACCTTGTCCGAAAGGCTAGGCTGAAAAGGGGAAGTCCGGTGCGAGTCCGGCGCTGTCCCGCAACTGTAATTCCACATTGTGGAAGAGCCAGGATACCTGCCTCTGTGCTGTTCCGAGAACCTTCGAGAGAAAGGGGGTAGGAAGCAATGATCAGAATACCATTAGATTGACAAACCCCTTGTCCCGATGGGCAAGGGGTTTTCGTTTCCGGATGCAGAGCAAACAAAGTTGATGGAGGAGAATGCAGATATGAAGAAGTTCACTTTGGCTTTCAGTCTCACCCTTGTGGTGTGTGTGCTCTTGGTGAGCGGGTGCAGCGTATTAGCAACTCGGCCGACCCCCGCGCCACTACCCACATTTACGCCGCTCTCGCTGACGCCCACGCCAATCTCCACCTTCACTGATGATGCCGGGCGTGTGGTGCAGATCGCAGGTTCCGTCGAGCGCATTGTTTCACTTTCACCAAGCAACACGGAAATCCTTTTTGCCCTGGGCCTGGGCGACCGTGTGGTGGGCGTGACGGACTTCTGCGATTATCCACCTGAGGCAGCAAGCATCGAGAAAATCGGTGGTATAGAACCCAACCTGGAGAAGATTCTGGCTCTGGAGCCTGATCTCGTACTAGCCATCGGCGGATCACGCCAATTAGAAACCGTAGCCAAACTGAAGGAACTCGGTCTGAAAGTGCTGGTGTTGGCGCCCACCGACCTGGAGGGTATCTACCATGATATCCAGTTGGTGGCTGACGCCTGTGGCGTGCCTGAGGCAGGAGCCGCGTTGGTTCAAGAGATGCAAACCCGCGTCCAATCGGTACTGGATACAGTCGCTTCAACGAACACGAGACCCAAAATCTTCTACGAACTAGACGCCACCGATCCCAATAGACCCTGGACCCCAGGCCCTGGCACTTGGCATGACAAATTTATCAGCATGGCGGGTGGGGTTAACATCGCTGCCAATGCGGAGGCCGCATGGGCGCAGTATTCCAGTGAGGACATCATCGCCCAAAACCCAGACGTTATCCTGCTGGGCGATGCTCTGTGGGGCATCTCACCCGAGATGGTGGCCGCCCGTCCTGGCTGGGATGCTATTACGGCGGTGAGAAATGGAGCCGTCTATCCCATAGACGATAATCTGATCAGTCGCCCTGGCCCCCGCGTGGTGCAGGGCTTGGAGACGCTGGCCAGACTCATTCATCCCGAGGTCTTTCCTCAATAGAATCTGAGGCACATCCGAGCGGACGAGAGGAGTACGTCCGCTCGGATGCAGCGCGAGGTAATAACAAATATGAACAGCATACGTGGGAAAAGATCGGTCGTTTTGATAGCTCTGGGTTTATGCCTGGTGCTTTGCATTACGTTGGCCGCTTCTCAAGGCAGCGTTACCATCAGCCCAGATACGGTGGCGGCGATCATTGCAAGTCGCGTGATGAGGCTCTCATCAACGCCTATCTGGAAAGCCGCAGAGGAGGCTATCATCTGGGATATTCGCTTGCCCCGAGTGCTAACCGCCGTGATTGTAGGGGCAGCGCTCTCAGTGGCGGGGGTGATATTCCAGGGCTTGCTGCGCAATCCGATGGCTGATCCTTATATCATCGGGACCTCGGGCGGTGCGGCATTAGGCGCTACTATCGCTATGCTCCTGCCGGTGGGCAGGACTTGGCTCGGATTCACACCCATCCCGGTTTTCGCCTTCACTGGGGCGCTTTTGGCAGTGCTCGCCGTCTACAATATTGCCCGCGTGGGCCCAGCCACCCCTATCACCACACTCCTCCTCTCGGGCTTTGCGCTGAGTTCCATGATGGCAGCACTGATGTCCTTCCTGATGCTGCTTAGTGGAGATGCACTGCGAAAGGTGGTGTTGTGGACGATGGGTGGGGTTAGTACCGCTGGTTGGGTACCATTGACCATTGTGATTCCGCTCGTGATGCTGGGAATGCTTATGGCCTATGGTATGGCACGAGATCTCAACGCCTTTCTCTTAGGCGAGGAGCAGGCTGCTTACCTGGGTGTGCGAGTAGAACAACGGAAATTGGCCCTGCTGATGGTAGGTTCGCTACTTACTGGGGCTGCGGTTTCGGTTAGTGGACTTGTGGGCTTCGTTGGATTGGTGGTGCCCCATGCAGCGCGTCTCATCCTCGGTCCCGATCACCGCCTGCTCCTGCCAGCATCAGCGCTCTTAGGTGGCTCATTTCTGGTGTTGGCCGATCTGATTGCTCGGATGCTCTTATCGCCAACAGAACTGCCAGTGGGTGTTGTCACCGCAATGATGGGTGCGCCCTTCTTTATCTACCTGCTGCGCCGCAGCAAGAAGGAATATAATTTCTGAGGAGGTATCCGTGACCATCGAAGTGCCGCGTCATCCCTTTTCGGCATTGGTGGGCCCGGCTATGCCCCTGACAAGCCAGGCGGAGTACGTGCTTTATGCTCGTGGCGTGAGTTTCTCTTACTATGATGGCGATGTGCTTTCGGATGTTACCTTGAAATTGCAGTGCGGTGAACTCGTGGGACTCATCGGGCCCAATGGCTCTGGTAAAACCACGCTGCTGAAGTTACTGAGCGGGCTTCTCAAGCCCAAAGCCGGCGCTGTGTATTTGGGGGGACGCGATGTGCGATACATCCCCCGACGCGAGATGGCTCGTCGCATAGCCGTGGTACCGCAGGACCTAAATGTCCCCTTCGCCTTCACCGTCCACGAACTGGTGATGATGGGCCGCACCCCTTACATTCGGGCTTGGCGGGGCGAGAGCAAGCGAGACCGTGTAGTGGTCGAGCGGGTGATGGAGGCCACAGGCACGATTGAATTAGCCGAGCGTCCCTTCAATGAGTTATCTGGAGGAGAGCAACGTCGTGTGGTCATTGCCATGGCTCTGGCCCAAGAGCCGGAGATCCTGCTCCTGGACGAGCCAACAGTACACCTGGATATCAACCACCAGGTTGAGATGCTGGAACTCATCAAACGATTGAATGCAGGGGACAAAGTCACCGTGTTGGCCGCTATACACGACCTGAACCTGGCCGCCCTTTATTTCGAACGCTTGGTGCTATTGAACAGAGGTCGGCTGGTGGTGGATGGTCCGCCGGAACGAGTGTTAAACGAGTTTACCTTGCGTGGCGTCTTTGGTGCCGATGTTCGAGTGTTGGAACACCCAACCTGCCAAGGTGTGCCCCAGATCACAGTGCTGCCTCACGCACTGGAAAGATAGCGAGTGACGCTTTCACAGAGGCCCTCCTGTGGGGGAAAACAAGAGAGGGGACTGGCTCCTGCGAGCCAGTCCCCTTCTCTCGTGGGATGACGTTAACGGGTGTTGTTTTTCATGATAAGTGGCATGTACACCTTCAGCGCTGCCTGGAAAGTCACATAGGTGAAATTGCCACGGCCGTTCTCTGCACGGGCCCAAACCACGGCTATGTGTGGGACGACGTCGGCCCGCAAGTGTGCGATGGCAATGCCGCTTGTGGTAGTGCTGGTATAGGCGGTCGTGCCACTCTCGACCCACGTTCCGAAGTTCGTGGTGAATCCGATTCGCGTGCCGTTCTCGACGGTGTTACCCTTTTCATCTTGTACCAAGGCCGAGACCGTAGACACTGCCAGGCCGTCAGCAGGGATGTTCGGTGGATAAGCGGCCACGTCCACATAGTACGGCGGTCCGGGGATGAAATAGGCGGAGGCCGTACCGATCACGCTGTTCACAGTGGCCGTCAGGTGCACTGTCCCAGCGATGTCGCCCGAGCGCAGTGTGGCCGTGGCTACTCCTCCAGTCGTGGTTGCATCATAGAAACGGCTGCCGGTGAGGAAGAGCCCCTTATCGGTCTGGAACTGCACGGCAGTCCCATCGTCCACGGGGTTACCTGCACAGTCTTGCACTCGCGCGTTCACCGTCATGTCGTGTCCGAGGATGGGCACCGAATCTGGAGTTGTGGTTATTGTCACACTAAAGGGCACGCCGGCAATGATGTCCAGGTTTGCCGGTCCGATTTGGCCACCGGATTGCACCACTACCTGCTCCGTCTCTGGGATGTGGGGTAGGATCTCGTTGCGAGAGCGGACAGTCGTCGTTACCATACCGTTAATCGTGCCCATCTGCGTGGGCGAGAACGAGACCAAATTCTTGTTGGCGGAGAAGGTTGCTAGCGTGCCATTTTTTACCCGGTTCAACCATTTGTCCACAATCACGGCAGAGAGGGTCGCGGTGCCCCCACAGTTGCGGATGGTGGTGGGTAGGACAGTGGAATCAATATAGGCTGGCGGGCCGGGATCAACCGTTATTGTGACCACTTTCGTTGCCGGACCGCACGTGATAGTGATGGGAGCCAAGCCCGGCTGGACATCACTGCGGTAGGTGGCCAATGCTACTCCTCCCGCTGAAGTGGTTGTAGTGTAGATATTTGTGCCACTTTCTAAGAATGCCCCGCCTAAGCCACTCGTCCGATAGGTTACGGTAAGGCCAGCCGGCAAGCGGTTATTGCCGCAATCTTCAACAATAGCCTGGATAGAGGCATAAGAATTCAGCCCGGTGTCGCGGACGGTGATAGTGGGCGCGTCTATGTACGTGTTGATGTGATGCGGCGGACCCTGTACCAGTGCTACGGTTGCGCTGCCGCTGGCCGCTGAGTCTGCCGCATAGACGACGACGCGCAAGAAGCCTGCGCCGAGAACACCGCCAGTGGTCAGGGTAGAAGTGGCTACCCCGCCCACGGTGGGCACGATAGACGGGTCGAAGGAACCCTGACCGCCCATCTCGACGTTGAAGAAGATGTTGGTTCCATCAGGCACCGGGGAGCCGAACCGATCTGTGGCCGTTACGGTGACTACGCGCTGAGCACCACACAAGGGCACTGGCGAAGGCCCGGCCACGGCTACCGAGACGGTGTATGCCATCCCGGCCCGGAATGTTACCGTGGTGTCACCCATACGCCCGTTCTCCGTCGTGGCCGTGATGATTGCCGTGCCTGGGGCCTCACCCGAGGTCAGGGCAACAATCGCATTGCCATCCATTGTCGTCGCGCTGATTGTCGTAGTGGGCGGCGGAAAGCCACCGAGCGTTGTGGTGAAGGTAACCAGCAAGCCGTCCATCACGTTATTGCGGTAGATGTCCGTTACATGTGCCCGGATGGTAGATCTCTCTCCGCCTACGGAGATGACCTCTGGCGCTGCAGTAACTGTCACAGTGTAGGCCTCGAGTGGTAGGAATTTCACCTGCACGTCATCCACTACCCCCGCGGCGGCGATACCCCAGACCGTGGCCGTGCCCGCCACATCTCCCGAACGCAGTGTGACAACCGCCTGCCCATCGGTCGTGGTTGCTGATGTGGTGGGATTAGTTGGGAGCCCGCCCAATGTGGTATTGAAGTTTACTGGCGTGCCGTTGGCTACTGCATTCCCCCAGGCATCCCTGACGGTAGCCGTGATCAGGCAGTCCTGGTTGTGCACCAGTACGCCCGTGTACTGCGAAGTCAGTGTGATGGCTGCGGGCAAGCCAGGGATGACGGTGAGCGTTACACCCATTTGATTATTACCACCTACTGGGTCGTTAGTGCGTGAGCCAATACTCGCCGTGTTCGTCAGCCCCCAACTCAGGGGCCAGGGCACACTGGGATCCACCCGAGTAGTCAATGTGATCCAGCCCCGGGCACTGGGATTTACCGTGCCCACATTCCAGACATGGTCCTGAGGAGACGCAGGTGTTGGGTATCCCACATTCGGGGTGGACGTGGAGGTCACAAAGAGCAACCCGGTGATGGGCAATGTATCCGTCACCCGCACCCCTGTCGCTGCGGCTGGGCCAAGATTATGGTACTCCACAGTGAAGGTCACCAGTCCATTGGGCCGAACAGCAGTAGTTGGCGACAGCAGGGTCTTGGTGATTGCCGTATCGGCTCCTTGGAAAGTAATGGCCGCCGTACCGGTGACCACACCTGGCAAAGTGGTCAAGGCAGTGATGATGCGGCCGTTGGGGGCAGTAGCCCAGACTTCACCTGTACCCGGCGTGGAGGCTGCAGTCAGGAGCGTGGTGGCACGACCACCGCTGGTGGTCGTGCCGGAGCGGAATGCATCGATAAAGATCCAGCCACTTGTGCATTGCACCGTCACGGTATAGCGGCCAGAGGCGAGTGTGTTAGTGAGCACTCGCTCGACCTTGTACTCGATGGGGCCACTGGTGTTCATGTCTATAGTTGCAATGGGAGAAGGGCTCGTGTTCAGGTAGACGCTGGCTGTGCCACCCGCCACACTCTTGAGGTAGATCACCGAAAACGCTGTACCAGTAAACGACCAGGTAGCCGTATCCCCGACGTTGTTGGTAGCAGCATATTGGCCACCGCTAGCGCTACCATCTGGTACAAGCGCCCACCCAGGACCGGCCAAGGTAACGCCGGGGTCGTTCTCTTCTGCATAGCCGAAGATCGTGGACCCCATTGTGCTCGTGAAGCCCACGAATGTACCATCAGGCACCAGTTGTCCTGCCCCGTCCCAAACGGTAGCGCGTAGCGTAGACAGGCTTGTGCCGTCGGCGGGGAGAGTGCTGGGATCGGCCGTCAATTGGAGGGTGGCTGGCACACAGAGGGCCGGCTCGTAGGTCACCAGACCCAGGGCTGCTGAGTCATAATTATGCCGGATTTCATCTTCGATGTCACGCAGGTTGCAAACTCCCCAGTCGTTAATCGTGGCAGTGATATCACGGCTGTAGTTCTGCAAATACAAGGCCCGCTGGCTGCCCTGGAAGCCACGGAACCGGTTGGCCGCTGTAACACTGCCGCCAAGGATGGTAGTATGCGCACCCGTTGCAGTGGCAGGCGCCCGATACATGCGTATGCCGGTCGGTGTACCCGTCGTGGCGGCGATGAAGGTGTTGCTATACATCTTCGTGTTCTGCACGATGTTCGGAGTCACCTGGGTCATGCTGATGCCTATAGTAGCCCGATTGAAGGTGTTGTCCTCCAACGTCAAATCATAGGCCCAGTCGTAGATTAAAATGCCGGCCTCATTTCCCACCGCGCCGTTGGAACCATTGATGACGTTGTTCCGCACAACGGTCCCGGTGATGGGGTTGTCCAGGCGAATATGCGAATCATGATTTTTCAGGGAGCCGCTGGCGTACCCCAATGTATTGTTAGCGATTACAACCGGCCCGGGCACGACGGCCGGTGGGGAAGGGTTCTCGATGTAGATGCCTACCAATTCATTTCCCGTAATCACGTTGCCAGCGCTCACGCCAATCTGGCCACTGGCTTCCTTGATGTGGATTCCATGCTGATTGAAACCGTGGATCTTGCAGTTATCAATCTTGAAACCTGTTATGTTTGGCCATGTCGAGCCGTCGAAGTTTGCGATACCGACATCAGGGCCGGGGACAGCCCATGGATTGGCCTGTATGGTCATATTAGAGAGGGTGACATTGTTTGCTCCAATGCCGACGGCATAGCCTCCATTGACCTGTATCACCGTCAGGTCTGGTCCGGCTCCGGTAAGAGTGATAGACTTTGTGACAGTGATGTACTCGCGGTAAGGTAGGAATGGCTCATTAGGGCCAATGTGTACCGTCCCGCCTTCCGCGACAGCCTTTAGACCGTCGGTGATGGCCGAAAATGCAGTTACACCCCATAGGTGACCGTCGTTGCCTAAGTCCGAGGCATAATTGTCATCCACCCATACTTCCAAGGGTGCGAACCATACGGCGTCGGCCACCACATTGGGAACAGGCGCGGGCTGTGCTGGTCCATCGTTGAGTTCGACGTATTGACTAGCCGGTACACCACGATCGAAATAGTAAATTCCCAATAGTACCCAGCCCGAGTTGCCGCCGGGAGCAGGCACGAGGTTGCCGAGGTAGTCCAGTTTCTGATTCACGTACACTGTCTTCGTGCCGTATTTGTGGCGGATGGTATAGCGGGCCCGATCTGTCTGCGCGTCCTGGTTGGCCCAATAGTGCACGTATACCTTATACCAGCCCGCATCGAGGTCTGGCTTCCATTTCACGGTGTGGCCTGTGCCATCCTGAGGGGTGTAAATGCAAGCCCCTCCATAGCCTCCGCCAGGGAAATGGCTCCAGCCAGTCGGGGCGGGAGGGAAGGGGCCAGGTGGTTCGAACCCGGGGCCACCGTCGTCAATCAGGTAGCCGGTGGAGGACGGAGCCAGCACAGAGGCCCGCTGAGCAGTGACTATATAAGCCGATCCTAAGAGAACCACCGTGGTGACAGAGGCGAGGATAAAGAGCCTGACAAATCTTGCCCGGAGAATCATATCATGCCCCCTTGTTGGTGTGTGTGACCAAATGTCCGGCACGCAGAAAAAACATTAGAAAGGCAAGGTTCGCTGCCTATTCTACCACATTAGACGATTGGCTTGGCGAAAAGATACGGGCTTGCTCTAAAGCGCGAAACGCAGCATCGAAAACATTATAGCGTGTAACAATTCGTGGTGTCAAACTCTGTGGGTTCTCTAATGTTGGGCTCGTCCACCAAGCGGTCTGGATAAAAACATGGTCGAGGATAGCCTTTTTAGTGAGAGGCACAACTTGCCCCTATCTTCGCACCCCTCAACCACTTGTAGGCACGCAGGAATCAGCCGTCTTTCTTCCTGTTCCCCCAGTAACACCAAAGAGGCTAATGACTTTCACTACCTTGCGGCTGCCGCAGACGGGGCAGACTAGATCGGGTTTGGTGCTGGAACGCACCAGAACCTCGAATTTCTCGTTACAATCTTCACACAAGTATTCATAGATGGGCATCGTTTTCCACTCCCATGAAGGTTTGACTGCGCCCACGCTTATCAGAGTGCAGCACCGATTGCATGTACCCCACCAGGGTATATGATACTCTGACCCAGATTTTTGTCAAAATGCCGGATCACTTGTCTGCGCTAAGGCTATGGCAAGAACATCCTCTGGACAATAGTCTGGGGCAGGGTATTTCGGTTGTTCACGGTGGCTTTGAAGCAGGTGAAGTTCACTTCTGGTAACCGTGTCTGCAAGTGGTCCAATAGAGTCTCGCGAACGACGATCAGGGTGCGGGAGAAGATTCCGGCCCGCAGAATGGGGAAAACCACAAGGAATCCTTGGCTGCTTTCTAGTTCCAACCGGCCCACCTCATCCACAATCAACAGATCACATCGCGAGTCTACGGCGCGTTCCACCCTTGCTTGTCCCCACGCTAGCGCTCGCGGGTCAAAACTGTACATCCCCACCCGTGGACCACCTAAGTCCACATCGGTGCGGGCTAAGCAATACTGTTCGCCAGTGGCCACATCTACAATGGCCAAACCCAGCCGAGTTCCGTCTTTGGCCACTATGGGCGGCGTCAAGATGCCTCGCACTGTGTAGCCGCGTTCTCTCACCAGGGCGATGACTTTCTGGCAGATGGTGGTCTTGCCGATATGGATGGGCCCGGTGAGCACGGCATTTATCATGGTATACGATCTCCTCCCAAAGCACCAGCAGCAATATGCACAGTTCCTGGTAGGCGTGCGACCAGCATTGCATCTGGCTCTATGGAAAAGGCCAATAGGTGCGTGACACACTGACAATCAGATGCACCGAATCCGGGAATGGGCTTCGTCGCGCCGGGCAGGCTACTTAAGGCCTGGGCCCACTTACATTCCAACCGCTGAGGAGACTCGGTCCACCAGATCGCACGCCACTGCGTATGTGGGCGCAGATAGTCAATGTGCCAGCGCAAGGGATTTCCCTTGCGGGCATGTCGAGCAATGCGCGCCGCCAAGCCCCCTGGTCCTCTGGCACTACCCACATAAGTGTAATAGCCTGGCTCAAGATCGAACGTGCCCAGCCCGCCCACAATTAGAGACAACTCCTTCGGCAAGTAGAGTATCAGAACATAGGTGCCAGGGCGAGGAGGTGGTGAGTGGTTTATCACAGCCGCCTCCGCCAAGCCCATGCTTGCCGCCACAAGGCGTAAAGTGGCTTGATATACACGTAATCATACGCCCCTATGTAGCGCACGACCCGTCCTCCAAAACCGAACTTGAACCTGTAGAGTCCCCAGGGCAGGTCATCCTCGCGCTTGGCCTGGGCTGCCATGTCCTCGTACTCATAATCGGGGACGCCCCACAGGTCGTAGAATTCACAACCTTGTTCCCTGGCCCAGCGCATGGCTGTCCATTGCAAGAGATGGTTGGGCATTCGCTGGCGCTCTTCATTCGATGATCCGCCGTACATATAATATGCCTTGCGACCAAAGGCGAAGACCATCAGTGCGGCCAGTGGCCGGCCTTCGTACTCCGCAATGAACAACTGCGCCTGGCTGCGGGGAGCGAAGAGCTCCCACACCGCCTTGTAGTAGGCCGGGCTGTGCACACTGAATCCATCTCGTTGGCCGGTGATCTCCATCAGACGGGCGAAGTCAGCCAGGTTCGTAGCATCACCTGGCCGGACAACCACACCTTTGCGCTCGGCCAAGCGGACATTGTAGCGCGTCTTAGGTTTCATCTGTGCCAGTATCGCCCCTTCATCAGGCCGGAGGCTCACGATCACTGTGCGCCGGGGCTGGACGGTCTCCGCGCTGGGTACAAAGCCCCTCTCGCGCCACCAGCGATGGGCCATCTCACCCTCTTCCCAATCTGGCTCTACCTTCAGATAGATAGCACGCGAATGACGGGCCAGGCGATGGATGGCAGCGAGGAGCGCGTAAGCAATCCCATCGTCAGTGGCGAGGAAAACCGGCCCTTTGGGCACGTAAGCCACACTGAGCCCAGCCAAAGGTCGGAAGAGAACTTGGGCAGCGGCCACCATCTGCCCGCCGGCGTGGACGGCCACGCGGCGGGGCACCCAGCCGAACCGACCCTTGAGTTCGCCCCAAGCCCAAGTCTGGAGAAGATGACCACCAGGAGCACTACGCTGAAATTCGTCCCACGAGTGTGAGGAGGTCTCGTCAATTGTAACCTTGATGGGAGGAACCATTCCTCCGTCTCCCTTAAAATATTAGGGTTATTATACCTAACGAAAGTGAAAACTGCCCATTTTCATTTGCGTATCTTTTGGGAAAGGCAAACGTCTTCACGAAAGAGAACCCTTTATTTGTACTGGATGGCCGGTCTAGAGTCTTTGACACGGTACGCTTTCGTGCTGTATAATTTGTATTAAACTGAAATTAGACTGACCTCGGTACGCATGCGGTCGTCTGACCGGAAGTTTCGACCGCAGTCCTCTGTTTGCAATGCAAAAGCAGATTAGGGAGAGAGGAGACTCACGAAATGAGAGCCCCAGACCACATTACCACTGGCAATCCGGTCGGCAAGCAGCGTGGCCGGTTGATTTTCCTCTCAGCAGCGATCTTTCTCATCGCTTTCATCTCCATTTTCCTTGGGCCTGCGTTTTTGTTCCAATGGAGGTCTAGCGAAGCGGCACCATCCGGTCCGGATGATGGATTACCTCATCTAGCCTCTACGTTTAGTGCCACCTCCACTGTTACGGAGGTAAACTTCCAGCAAGGGGTTTTCCCTACCGCGGGCTACTCGGGTTGCTTAGATACCTCGATTGTGGCTTGGCAAGAATGGCCTCACGACGACCTCTGGCTGCGAGCAGGCCAACTTTCCTATTACCGACCACTCATTTACTTTGATCTCACCCCCGGCGGCATTCCCACCGGCGCCTATGTAGAGTCGGCAACGCTCTATGTATACGCCTACACGCGAAACATGGTCCGTGAGCTCGAGGTGGAGCCGTACTACGTAACTCGCACTTGGAGCGCACCTGATGCCACCTGGACCTATGCCACGCTCACCGATACCTGGGGTATCGCTGGTTGTGATGATCCGACTACTGATCGTGCGCCTCATCCGAGTTCCACTACAACGTATAACACCGTCGGCACGTGGCACTCTTTTGACGTGCGGTCTATTGTACAGCAGTGGGTGGACGACCCAACAAGCAACCATGGCATGGTCCTCGTCGCGAGGACCCCCTCGGTCATCTATTACTATTGGAGTAGCCAGTGCAATGTGGCGGAGTATCGCCCCCGCCTCCGGATTGTATATGGCGCGGCACCTCCCACCACACCTACACCCACCCCGACACCAACCAAGACGAACACCCCGGGTCCTTCGCCCACACCAACCCGAACACCTACCGTGACGCCTACCCTGCCTGGCCCACCCGTCATCTTAGACGATGGCGACCCTGGTTATTCCCGTTCCGGAGCCTGGTTTGACGCTGTTGGCAACGGTGGATACGCCAATGACTACGATTACGAGACCGACGTACTGACTACCAATACCGCTAGCTGGCAACCACCAGCCTCAGATCCTGTCCCGGCTGATGGGATGTACGAGATCTTTGCTCATTGGAGTGTGCACTCTGCCCGGCCTGTGAATGCGACTTATACCATCCATTATCAGGGTGGGACGGCTACTGTCCAGGTGGACCAAACGAAAGACGCGGGCGGTAGTACCGTGCCCGACTTCACTGCATCCGGCTGGAAGAGTCTGGGTATCTATCCCCTCGCGGCAGGTACAGTCAACTATGTGGAGATTTCCAGCGTTTCTCCGGGCGACACCTGCGCTGATGCAATTCGCATTGTCCCTACCGGCTTGCCGGGCCAGCCGTACAGTATAGAAGTTGTCGCCGACCCTTCCAGCATTGTAGCCAATGGCACTGCTACTTCTACCATCCGCGCTACAGTGCGCGACCGCTTCGGCAACCCAGTCGCTAACGGCACAATGGTGGGCATTACTTGCACTGCCGGGGCCTCCGTACCCACAGCCTACGCCGAGGCCGAACTCGCCCCCGTCGTGCAATCCGGCACTTGGGTGACGGTGGCGAATGCTAGCGCCAGCGGAGGTAACTTCCTGCGGTCCAGCACGGCTGGCTCCGAACTCTCCTGGAGTTTCACTGGCTCGGCTGTTTCACTGGTGTATGCAACATCTCCCACCGGCGGCATCGCCGATGTGATTGTAGACGGGAGTTTTGCCACCCAGATTGATATGTCCTCTGCAGCGACCAAGTGGCAAGTCGAGCGCGTGATCCGCAATAATTTGACTTTTGGTCCGCACACCATTGTGGTGCGGGTGATCAGCGGCATCGTACGAGTGGACGCCTTCCGCTCTGGGGTAATCACGTCCGGTGGTCTGGCCACCGTCAATCTTACCGCAGGCACGACGCCAGCGGTAGTGACAGTGCGTGGCACGGCGCTGGGCATTGACTACGTTGGATTGGCCCCTGCCTGGCCAATGGACGAAACCACTGTGACCACAGCAGGGCCCTTTGAGGTCTGGGTAGATGACGACTACACTCCGGGTGGTTACAACGATGGCCACCAGTGGGGCTATGATGCCTTCAATAAAATATACGATGGCGTGACCAAAACGATCAGCACTGGCACAGTGCATGTTTTATCTGGCACCTACAACGAGAATGTGGTGGTTACCAAGACCCTGAGCATCCTGGGCGTGGGGGCCGACACAGTCATCTTAGACGGCGTCAGCGATACTGGGACGGGCTTCTACATTGATCAGGTCAGCAATGTTACTATTTCCGGCCTGACGATCAAGAACTTCAGCCGAGGCATTGATATCCACGGCACCGGGGCGACCAACGTTTACACCATCACCATTACTAATAATATCTTCGACTCCAATGGAGTGAGTGCTGGTTCTGAGGCTATCTACGGCACCTACGTATTCAATAGCATCCTCTGCAACAACATCATCCGTAATGGTCAGGATGGCATAGACCTGTGGCTTGCTAACAATGTGGTGATCTGCTACAACGAGATTTACAACAACAAGGGTGTTGGCGTCTGGATCGAGCGCGGCGACAACAACTCCATTGACAACAACCATATCTACAATAACCGGCACATTGGCGTGCGTATCACCAGCCCCGCCAACAACAACGGCATTTTCAACAACCACATCCACGACCAGTACTGGGATGGCATTCATCTTGGCTCTGCCGTGGCCGGCACCCAGATCGTGAGCAACACCATCACCAATACGAATAAGATGCAGATGGACGGAAATGGCAATGTGCCGAGCGTGGACGAGAACGACGGGGCCATCACTTTGGTGAGCACTACCAACACCAATATCCTGGACAACGTCATCCAAGGCGTATCGAATGCTGAAGGTACGAACGGCGACACTGCCGGCATCCATTTGCGCAACCCAGCCAACACGAATTGCATTATCGAGCGCAACTCCATCACCTATAACGCCAACCACGGGGTGTACATTCGCGCCGCCGCCGGCCGCCCGGTATTGCATCGCAACACTATCTGCGGCAACGGCAAATTCGGGATCATAAACAACATGGCGCTCCCTGCGGTGGACGCTGAGGGTAACTGGTGGGGCCGCAACAGTCCTACCCAGGGACTTACACCACCCCGCGATATTTATTACGATGGCATAACCGACAGTGTGGATGAGGACCCACAAATCCGAATCACGTTGACCCGCTATCCCACCGCTATCGCTGCTGACGGTGTGTCTACTTCTACTATCACGGCCACTGTGCGCAGTACGAGTGGCCACGACATCATTGATGGTTCGCTCGTCACCTTTGCTACCAATAGAGGGACCTTTGTTGGCGGGCCCACCGTGCCTACATTGAATGGTGTCGCCACCATTCTCTTGCGCGCGGGCACCGTTGCTGGCACTTCGTACGTGACAGGGACATTACCTTGTAACGGCACAGCAAGCACCACAGTGAACTTCACTGCTGGCCCACCGGCAAACCTCTCTGTCGTTGCTATCCCCAGTGCGATACCTCGGGGTGGTCCGCCGGCTGGTCAAGCGGTGATCAGCGCTACCCTGAAGGACATCTATGGCAACCCCGTACCCGGGGAGGTTGTAACCTTCACGGTGGATACCACTTACGCCTACCTGGTCGGCGCGCCGCCCGTGGTGGACACGACGGATGCCCTCGGTGAAGCCACGGCTACCTTGCGCTCACTCGACCTGGTTGGAACTGCCCAGGTGACAGCGACGGCAGCCTCACTGATTGCCAATACCACGGTTGACATCACTGGCGGCCCCCCCGTTACTATCACTGTGACGGCTGATCCCACACACCTGCCAGCGAACGGCGTTGCCCAATCGCTCATCACTGCCGTGATAAGCGATGCGTGGGGCGGGCCCGTGCCCGATGGTACGATGGTTGGCTTCACCACTACGGCGGGCTCAATGATCCACGCCTACACTGAGGCAGAGAGTGGCGAGGTGTTCAAAACCACCGGCGATTGGACCACCGCAGCCGACGCCAGCGCCAGCGGTGGACAATTCGTGTATACCGACAACCCTGGCGCTTTCGTCAGTTGGTCTTTCAGGGGCCAGGCGGTGTCCTTGAGATACGTGAAATCGCCTCTGGGCGGGGTCGCTGAAGTCTCTGTGGACGGCGTGGTGCGCAAAACCATTGATATGTCTGCCGCCGGCGTCCAATGGTTGGAGGAGATCATTGCCTCGGACCTTTCTCCAGGCGCACACCAGATCCGAGTGCTGTGTCTAAGCGGGCGGGTTTATGCCGACGCCTTCCGCTCTGGTACCACGACCACAGACGGCGTAGCGACAACCTATTTGACGGCGGGCGTTACACCGCTGGTTACCGCTATCGTCTGGGGGACGACGGGCATCGAAACCGGTATCATCACCGACGACGCCAGCGTGTTCTTCGAACAGTCCAGCGTCGTCTGGGTGGACGACGATTGGGTTGGACTGCCAAACGGAACAGATGTCGGGTCAGGTCGCATTATTGGGTCTAACGCTGCCGCGACCATCCAGGATGGCCTGAGCCTGGTGCAGACGGGCGGCTCGGTATTTGTGTTAGGTGGTACCTACTACGAAAGCCCGCTGATCACCAAAACCCTGAACTTGGTGGGGTTCGAGCCTGGCCACAATGCCGTTGTGGACGGCTACAATACTCTGACCTATGGCATCCGTGTGGATCCGGGCGTGGATAACGTCCTCATCTCTGGCTTCACTATCCAGAACTTCCGGCGCGAGGCTGTCCGCGCCATCAACACAGCCGGGAATCCCGGCGAGGGTCTGCGCGTGCTGGATAATATCATCCAGAGCAACGACCGGCAGTATGGCGACCTCACGCCGAACTGGACCAGCGCTATCTCTGTTACCTACGTGATGGGCGGCCAATTCGTGAGCAACGTCATCTCAGGCAACCAGGGTGGCCTCTACTTGCGCGAATCCAACGGCAACCTCATCCAGAGCAACCAGATTTACAACAACAACCGCTACGCCATCGAACTGGAAGTCTGTGACAACAACATCGTGGATAGCAACGAGATCCACGATAACGAGAGTTATGGCATCCGCGTTTACGGGGCAGGTATCAGCAACACCATTTCCAGCAACATCATCCACGATGTGTATTGGGATGGCATCCGCGTGGAATCTGGAGACACCACGCGCGTGATCAGCAACACCCTTTACAATACGAATAGGCGCATCAACAATGGCGAGGGTCTGAGCAGTGGACCCAATTTAGGTGCGATTGTGCTACGGGACAGCACAGATAGCCTGGTACAAGACAACTGGATCTACAACACCCAAGACGCCGAGGCGACGATTTACTCGGGCGGCATCGTCCTGGACGGGAATAATAGCGGCATTACTATCTTGTACAACTTGCTGCATGACAATACTCACAGCGGCATCCGCATCCTAAACCCTGGCTGGACGGGCACCGTCCCCGAGATCCACGGCAATAGCATCTATGGCAATGCCGATTATGGCATCGCCAACTTGCAGCCAGGCACGCCTGTGGACGCAGAGTGTAACTGGTGGGGCCGCAATACACCCACCGTGGGCGCAGTGCCGCCACGCGATATCTATAATGGAGTAGGGGCCAACGTGGACTACAACCCGCGCCTCCAGATCGTTCTCACTGCCAACCCCACTTCTATCCCAGTGGGCGGGTTGAGCAGTTCCGAAATCAGGGCTATTGTTCAGTGTACCAGCGGTGGGACGCTTTATCACATCCGCAACGGCACACCAATCACCTTTACCACGAATCTTGGCGCCATCACTGGCCCTGTGACCACGACGATGACCGATGGTATTGCCACAACGGTCCTGCACTCGGGTCTCACCGCAGGCACAGCAACAGTAACGGGTTGCATCCCGCCACTACCGACTGGATGCAACACGGTGGATGTAGAGTTCGTCCCCGGGCCTCCGTTCAGCATCAGCATGGTGGCCGTGCCAAATACCATTCCGACGGGACTTGCTACTTCCATAGTTACTGCTACGGTCCGCGACCAATTGGGTAACCTGATTGATGGCGCGACCATCTACTTCTCGGTGAATCCACCCACTTTGGGCACGGTCAATCCAGTCTCGAGCGTCACGGCAGCGGGCGTGGCTACGACCACTTTCCGCTCTGCGACCACGCCCGGGGTGGCCACTGTCAGTGCCAATTGGGGTTACGTGACCGGCTCGGTGCCTATCACGATCACGGCAGGCGCACCTTACACCATCACTCTCGTGGCCTATCCCACCAGCATTCCCGCCGACGGGGTCTCCACAGCAGCCCTGACGGCTACTGTGGTGGACCTCTTTGGCAATCCGGTGCCAGATTGCACACTGGTGGGCTTCACCACGACGCTTGGCTATCTGCCCTTCACTTATACCGAAGAGTCGGCGCTCAGTCCGGCAGCCTGGGTGGGCACGTGGACCACGGCCTCGGACCCCGCCTTCAGTGGCGGCTCCATTCGGTATACATCCGATAACACCGCCGCTGTCACCTGGCAGTTCACCGGCACTGCTGTCTCGCTCATCCACAGCACGGCGTCGAATGGCGGAGAAGCGCGGGCTTATGTGGATGGCCTAGGTCCCTATGTCATGAACATGTATTCGGCCAGCACTCAGAACCGCGTGGAAAGCCAAATCCCCATTTGTGTGCCGTATGGGGTGCATAACGTGCTTATCGAAGCCCAGTTGGACCCTGGTGAGTTCATCTGGGTGGACGCTTTCCGTTCTGGGCTGGGCACAATCAACGGCATGGCTGTTGCAGCGCTCAGATCCACCACCACCCCTGGCACTGCTACCGTTTATGCCACTGCAGCCGGCAATCCCGCGCTGCAGACCTCCACGACTGTGGAATTCGCTCAGCCGTGCACCGTCTGGGTGGATGACAATTGGGTTGGGACGCCCATTGGCACGGATTTGGGCGGCGGTAAGGTCTACGGCTACAGCGCCTTCGCCACAATTCAGGCTGGCGTGGATGCCGTGTGCGATGGCGGGACTGTTTACGTCCTCGACGGCCTTTACAGTGAGCAGGTCAGTATCACCACCAAGAGTTTGAATCTCTTGGGTGCTGGTAGCGCTACGACCACCATCCAAGGGCCGGCGGGCATCACTGCCACCGCTCAGATCGGGACGCGAGGCATCTACGTTTATCGGCGCGATAACGTGACCATCTCCGGCTTCACTATTCGTCGCTTCGATTACGGCATCTACTTGCACGGTACGGCAATAAACAATGTCGTCGGTGCGATCATACAGGATTGCGTCTTGGAAGACAACGATGCCCATGGTTCGGGCGTCCCGAACAACGCCAGTGCTATCTTCGGGCAGTATGTGACCTCCAGCCTGCTACGAAACCTGACCATTCGACGCGGTCAGGCCGGCATTCAACTGGAAAACTCCAGTTGGAACGACATCTCGAGCAACCTGATCTACAACAACAATCAGTACGGGATTATGTTGTACAACGGTCAGGGCAACACCTTCAATAACAACGACATCTACGATATGCGCGAAGGTGGCATCTACAATGTCGGTAGCACCGACTCCAACACGATCATGAACAACCGCATCCACGACACGTCTTGGGATGGCATCCATATCGGTACCCTTGCCACCAATGCTCGCGTCGTAGGTAACACAGTGTACAACACCAACCTGAGTTACCTGAACGGTGAGGGAGTTGCTGCCGATGATGCTGCTCCAGTGCCTCGGCGGAGAGCGAACCGCGGTGGTATCGTCCTGTGGAGCACGATGACCACCACAGTCGAGTATAACACCGTCTACGGCGTCTCGAATGCCGGGCTTCAGTTGCCCAATTCCGCTGGCATCCTGCTCGCCGGCCCGAATCCCGGCTCGATGGTGCGCTATAACGTCAGCCGCAATAACACCAACCACGGCATCTGGCTCTCCACTGATGCGGTGCCCGGTACAAACCGGCCGGAGTTCCACGGCAACACCATCTGCGGCAACGGCAAGTTCGGCTTCATCAACACAGGGGCCAATACTGCGGACGCCACGGGCAACTGGTGGGGACGCAACACACCTACCACTGGATTGACGCCGCCACGCGACATCTACTCCTCATCCGTGCTCTGGGATCCGCCCATTCGCATCACATTGACTCGCTCGCCAACGAGTATGACAGCCGATGGTGTGTCCACGGCCGTCGTGACTGCCACGGGGACCAGTGGCACGTATAATATCCTGAATGGCACATTATTCACTTTCAGCACCGACATCTATTCTACACTGATCACCCCGTCTATCGTGCCTTCGGCGAATGGCGTGGCCACGGCCACTATCCGGGCTGGTACAGTGGTGCCGCCTGCTCCCAATCGCACCTATATCACCGTCACCACCGAGCCATGCAGTTACACGGATTCAACGCATGTGACCTTACGGCCCGGCCCACCGTACACCATTACGTTGCAGGCCTCGCCAGTTTCCATCCCGATCCTGGATGGCCCGAGTTACATCACAGCCACAGTAACCGACCGTTACGGCAATCTGGTTGCCGATGGTCTCTGGACACTGAACATCAGCACCGATCTCGGTAACTTCGACGCCCCGTTAGGGCCAACTAACGTTACCCGTGCTGTCGTCGGTGGGCAGGCCTACGTCCAGTTGTATTCCGCTGACATCTGTGGCGTGGCCCATGTGCAGGCGAATAGCAATGAAGTGCCCGGCGTGAGCGGCAGTGTCAATGTTGGCATCATAGGTGGACCTCCTGCTTCGGTGGGTGTCGTGGCCAGTCCTCCAGTGTTACCGGCCGACGCTCTCTCCACTTCCACCATCTACGCTACCGTTGTAGCCACGGGCACAGGTGGGTGCCCGGTGGAGGATGGCACCTTCGTTGGCTTTGACAATCTTGGCGGGCTGGGCAGTATCCCGTACGACTTTGTGGAAGCGGAGTTTGCTCCTGTTCTGCAGTCTGGCAACTGGATTACGGGTACGAATGCGAACGCCAGTGGGGGCATGTTCCTGCAAACGGACGAGCCCGGTGCCTCCTTGACCTGGCAGTTCTACGGCAAAGCAATCGCGGTCAAGTATAGACGCGGCACTGCTGGCGGCTTGGCCAACGTCTACGTGGATGGCCTCTTCATCAAGCAGATTGATATGTCGCTGGGCTGGACAGAGTGGCAAACTGAGCAGGTCATCGCGAATAACCTAACCGAGGGTGTCGCCCACACGATCCAGGTTTCCTGCCTGAGCGGACGGGTGTGGGTGGATGCATTCCACTCTGGCTCAACGACCCAAGCGGGCGTAGCGACTTGTATCCTCACCGCGCACGACGACCTAGGCGAGACGACTATCCGTGCCACGGTTGGTCCGTTGACGACGCCGGTTACTTACACAGCGTTCAGCGATGTAGTGATACAGTTCCGTCGCTCGCGTCTGAGCATCACCAAGTCGGTCGTACCCACTGTGGCGCACCCGAGTGAGATCGTAACCTTCACGTTATACTACACCAACACGAACACGGGGATCGGAACAGATGCCACTGGCGCAGCCACCAATGCCACCATCGTGGACACGTTGCCGCCCGGGCTGGTCTACGTGAGTTCCACTTCTTCGCCTGATATCGGCAGTCCGACGGGTTCTAACCCATATTCCTGGAGCGCGGGCACCCTCGCACCCGGTGGGAACGGCTGGCTCAGGATACAGGCGCTGGTAACCACAACCGTTGGCTGGGGCCAGAGCACCATCTTGACCAACACGGCCACTATCACCACGACCACGCGTGATAACGACCTGGCCAACAATACCACGGCTATCACCCTTGAAGTGAAGCCCGGCCCGCCGCACCAACTGTTGCTCACCGCCGACCCGCCAAGCATCCCGGTGGGCGGAGGCACGTCGAATATCCAAGCTACGGTTACCGATCAGTGGGGCAACCCAGTATTGAACGGCACACCGGTTACTTTCACCACTGACCTGGGGGGCTTCCCAGTGGTGCAGAGCATCACAGGAGCAACGACGAACGGCGTAGTCAACCAGACCCTGACCTCAGGCCCGATCGCGGGTACGGCCCACGTTGCGGCTGAGGTAAACGGCATCACTGATACCGTGAACGTACAGTTCACACCATTGTCGCCTTTCACCATAACAGTGGCGGCTTACCCAAGCACCATCGCCGTTGGCGGAGAGATGGCCTACATCGTCGCCACGGTAGTGGATCAATATGGCAACCGCGTCGCCGATGGCTGGTCGGTCTCATTCGAGGCCTCGATGGGATCTCTATCTCCTAACATCACAACCACGGTAGGCGGCGATGCTCTCACCCAGTTGACATCGGGTGATGTCGCCGGCACGGCTTACATTACCGCCACCTGCAACGGGCGCATCGGCACAACCACCGTGCAGTTTGTGCCTGCTGAAGAGCGGCAGGTGACATTGCAGGCGGATCCACCCATCGTTCGTGTCGGCCTTGGTCAAGCGGATGGTTCCAGACTGATCGCCACTGTACGCGACCTCTTCGGGAACCTTGTCGGTGGGCGGGTCGTGACTTTCACTACATCGCTGGGCACTTTCCCCAACGGAATGAATACGTGGGTGGGCATGACCAGCAATGCCTCTGGGAGCCCAGATTTTGGAAAAGCCATCGTGCGATTGCAGTCCATTACTGTGGGGACGGCTATCGTGAATGCCGAGACCGAATATGGCTCTGCCTCCACGCAAGTCAGGTTTATACCTGGTCCCACTGAACACATCAACCTAACCATTCACCCGCGTATCATCCCCATCTGTGGTGGCACAGGCATTATCACAGCCACAGTACAAGACATGTTCGGCAATGCTGTGCAAGATGGCACGTTGGTCGGCTTCTCCATCTTCAGCATCGGCACAGTGGACCCAGGGTCGGTGCCCACGGTCAATGGTGTGGTCACGGCAGTGGTGCGTTCGGAGTCGCAGACGGGCTGGGCAACAGTGCAGGCGGAAGTGCGCGAGGGCGGCGCTTACGAAATCCAGCATGCCGACGTGTACTTCATAGTTGGCAAGCCGGATCATATCGTCATCTTCCGCGAGCCGTGGGAGATCCAGGTGGGAGGCCAGGTATCGCGTATCACAGCATTGGTGCAAGACTGCGGCAACAACAGCGTGGCGGATGGGACAGTGGTAACATTCACCACGAGCCTGGGCACATTTGGTAGTGGCACCACGGTTACGGATACTACGCGGGCTGGGCTCTCGAGTGTCTATCTGACCTCGGGGAATAGACCGGGCACAGCAACCATCTCAGTTCAAGCCGATTCGCAGACCAACTATGCCACTGTGGACTTCATCCCCGGTCCGCCGTACACGATCACGTTGAGTGCTAGTCCGCGCTCTATCCCTGCCGATGGCGTAGCAACTTCCACCATTGTGGCTGTCCTGCAGGATTACTATGGCAACCCAGTAGCCGATGATACTGTAGTACGCTTCAACGCATCACTCGGTACGTTCAACGGTATCAACCGCGCCGAAGAGTACTCCAGAAATGGGCAGGCCTCTGCGGTGCTAAAATCCGGCACGACACCAGGCCGGGCCTACGTAAACTGCAACTCTGGGGCTGCCTACGCTCAAACTTACGTGGACTTCTATTATGCGCCCACACCCACACCGACACCCGAATGGGCCTACTACTTGCGGATGCCCATCATCATCAAGAAGTTTGCTCGTTAGCCTGGTGTCGGGGTAGATTCGCGTTCTTCATAGGAGGCTTGGAGACAATAGAAGAGCCCTCCCATTGGGAGGGCTCTTCGCGTTGTCGTGAGAGTCTCAAAAAGCGAGGCTGGCGAAGCCCAAGAAGGCCACAGCGCCGTTCCAGATCCCATGAAGGGCTACGCTCAGGAGATACATAGCCAGGAGCAGCGGAACACGCCGTTCCACTAGAGCATGATACCACCCTAATCCCATAAGTGCCCCCGCCACACCATGTACTGCCATGGTGACCAATCGCAGCCCGATGAGCACTGGCCAGTCGTCTAACAGGATAGCCACGTTTATTGCTGTCTCCACTGTGGCAAAACCAAGACCACACGTCAGTCCCCACAGTATCGCCTCGTTTCTGCTTGGACGGCGGTAGGATAGGAAGGCGACGCCCAGCCCTTTGATTGCCTCTTCAAATAATGGCCCGAGGAAAAGGACAAGGGCCGCGACGATGATCAGCATCGGGGGTGATGAGAGCAAGTAAACCCAGGCAGAAGGTTGTTCTAAGATCGCTGGGTTGCTCAACAGATCCATCAATTCTTGGATTCTGGCCTGGCCCCCGGGTAAGACCATTGTCAGGGAAACGGTCATCGTGCTCACCAGAAAGATGCCGATGAACTCTGCAATAGCACTTAATGCCGGGGCGAGGATGGTGCCGTAGGCTAATTGCAGCACTTCGGTTCGCCAGTCTGCCCCTGGCCAACGCCGGGCAGCGACCGACAATATTGCCAGGGCGGGTATGGAAACGGCGAAGATATGGAAGGGCGGGAATAGGTAGGCCGACGCCAAGCCAATCCGCCGCATCGTCTCTCCGATGATCAGTATTGTTGCGAAAAGCAAGGCCAACAGCCAGGTCGGGGGTAATTGAAACACCTTGCTAGGCTGCCCGCGCAGACTGTTGAGCCCTTGAAAAAAGAGCAAAAGTCCCACCATCCCAGAGACAAAGACCAATACGCCCAAGATCGTGTTGAGGCGCAAGGCCTCATTCGCGCTTCGCCCTCCCCACAGTGGGACCACCAAACAAACCACCAACCCCAGTAGCGCCGTGAGAGTGAGGATGAGCCCCGTGATGGCTACACCCGCCTTAATGCCTCTCAAATTCCCTCCTCCTCGCAACCTGCTTAGCGGTTGCGCTCACCCTGCAATAGGGCGGACAATATCATCACCGCTGCTCCTTTATCCAACGGCTCGTTGTTGTTCCCACATTTAGGCGACTGGATGCAACTGGGGCAACCTTCTGTGCAAGGGCAGTCGCGGATTGCTACCAGCGTCGCCCTCCAGAGTTCGGGCAGCAGTTCGTACCCCTTTTCTGCGATGCCAACGCCGCCAGGGTGGGCATCGTAGATGAATATCTCGGGTTGCCCCGTGTCTGGATGCGTTGGCGTGGAGAGCCCACCGATGTCCAGCCGGTCACACATGGCAAAAAGGGGTAGCATACCGATCGCAGCGTGCTCTGTGGCGTGTAATCCACCGTGAAAGTCCAACCCACGCGCAGCGATGGCGATCCGTGTTTCCTCTGGCACCTCGAACCACACTGCGGTGGTGACGAAGGACTGGGGCGGCAAATCCAGCATTTCCTCCGATAGCACGGTATCTGTGAACTGCTGGAGCCGCCGGAAGCCTATCACCTGTTGAGTAACCGCCACCTGTCCGAAATGCGCCATCGTCTTGCCTATTTTGCATTCCCGCTCCACTCTGATCACCCGCACCTCATTGATTTCACGAGGCTCGGTGTAGTAGTTCACGTCAGTGGGTGAGGCATAGGCGATGCGTGTGCTGAGATCCAGATGTGTAATGAGGTAGGTTTCCCCTTGGTGCAGGTAGATGGCCCCCGGATATACGCGCAAGAAAGCCGTGTCACCCTCAATTTCCTCCATCGTGCGGTAATTATCGGACTCGTCGAGGAGGACGTATTTCTCCGGTGAGGCTGAGCGTAGGCTTACTCTTTGCGCTGGGTAGTCGGGGATGCTGTAGTACCAACGTTCACCGCGATACTCCAGCGTTCCGTTGCGTTCTAATTGAATCATAGCCTGGACGAACCCGGGTCCAAATAACACCTCGTCGTCGTTTGTGAGTGGTCGCTCATAGGCGGCGCAGGGCAAATGTTTTTCCAAGAGATGCACGTTGTCCGGGTCAATCAAGGCGTGTTCGTGTGGCCGACCGAATAACTCTGTCGGATGGCGCATGAAGTACTGGTCAATTGGGCTATCTTGGGCGATGAGCACGGCTAACGAGTGGCGGACGCCACGCCCGGCACGCCCGGCTTGCTGGCGCATACTGGCGATAGTGCCCGGATAGCCGACCAGCACTGCTGCGTCCAGACTACCTACATCCACACCCAGTTCCAGAGCGTTGGTCGCTGTTACACCCAGGAGTCTGCCGCTGAAAAGTTCTCGCTCGATCTCCCGCCGCTCCTCGGGCCGATACCCGGCGCGGTAGGACCGGATCAGAGAAACCAGATCGGGATCATCTTTTTCCAAGATCTCTCGGGTGTAGCGTAGGATTAACTCGGCTATCTTCCGTGTGCGAGTGAAGGTGATGTTGCGGATGCCGTGTCGCACCATCTCGGTGAACAGCGTAGTGGCCTCCACATTCGGGCTGCGACGGGTCGTGCGTGCGGCGTCGATGAAGGGAGGGTTCCAGAGGACGAAATCTTTGGCCCCATGGGGAGAGCCATCGGCATCAATGACTGTGACTGGCACGCCAGTGAGTTGTTCTCCGTGCTCAGCGGGGTTGGCGATGGTGGCTGAGCAACAGATGAATTGTGGGCTGGAACCATAGTACTCGCACAGGCGGCGTAGGCGGCGCAAGACGCAGGCTACATGCGATCCAAAGATACCCCGATAGACATGAGCCTCGTCTACCACTACATATTTCAGGTTCGCGAGAAATTTTGCCCACAACCCGTGGTTGGGCAGAATACCGACGTGCAGCATATCTGGGTTGGTGAGGATGATGGCCGCCGACTTGCGAAGACGCGTGCGTGCTCGCTGGGGCGTATCGCCGTCGTAGGTCCCGAAGCCCACGTGTTTCAACGCCGCGCGCGTGAGTTGTTGCAGGGAGCGCAGTTGGTCCTGAGCCAATGCTTTGGTGGGAAAAAGGTATAGCGCCCGTGCATGCCAATCGCGGATCACTGCCTCAAGCACTGGCACGTTGTAGCACAGTGTCTTCCCGCTGGCCGTTGTGGTGGCTACCATCACGTCTTCACCGTCGAGGGCTGCGTCAATGGCTGCTGCCTGATGGGAGTAAAACTGTCCGATGCCTGTCTCTCGAAGAGCCCTTGTTATCTCTGGCGATAGCGTGTGCTGTGGCGTGCCGAAGCGAGCCTGGCGGGCGGGCAGGTGCTCGATATGTACGATTTGCTCCCTATACTCTTTCTGGCTACGCAGGTAATTCAAAAATTCAGGTACGTTCACGCGACATCCTATGGTCTCGCCTCGACCAGCAGAAACACTGTCATGCCATTGTCATATTTCACCATATAATGTGGGGCCTCAACCGCGTACCACACCCATTGCTTAGTTGAGACGAAATTCAGTTCCACCTGGTAGGCCTCAAATGTACCAGCAGGCGTCTCTACCATCTCGCGCCCCAATACTTTGAGTTTGGTCGTGATCTGAGACCCGTTGGTAGGCACAACTGTAGTAAACCGAGCCACATAGTCATCGCTATAGGGCAATGCTCGTAAGATCACCAATAACTGGTCGTTATCGTAGGCGTCCGCTGAAACGCGAAGGTTCGCGGACTTCTCGCCATCCCTCGTTTGCGCCGAGATGTGCAATCTATCGTCGGTATAGGTCGTATGGAGCGTGAAGTCATTTGCAGTACCACTCAGAGCGCGCTCGCCACGGAGAGGCTTTAGGTCACTGGCCCGCATGCTCAGAGAGATCTCGTCTTTGATTTCCCCGAGTACGAACGTTGCCTGTAACTCGTAGACATCTTCTGTTCTGCGGATCATCCACATACCAGTGCCAACCTCATTGCCCTGTTGGTCACGTATGGAGTACACAGTCTCCTCCTGGTCTCCCCATGGCACGGTGAGTGGAAGTGGTTCGCCACCGGTTACCTGACAGGTCGTGGCCAGCAGGAGCACTATTAGACCTAAGCGAAGGGATTTGTGCATGTTGCCCCTAGCATCATTAACGCCAGCGAGTCAGGATCTCCTCGCGCTGGAAGAGCCGAACACCCACATACAGAGCGATCACATCAAGCAGGGCCAAGACCACAGCAGCGATGGCAAAAGCCCGGGTGGTGTAAAACACTTTGCCGGCTACCTGTAGCAGACTGAAGCCGACCAGGGGGATGATAATGAAGCCCGCAATCTGCTCTGCCACTCGGACGTCATTCACCCGAGATGAAACGATCACTGCCAGCGCCACCGACAGAAGGCAGCAGAGTGGCGCGATGATGAGCATAGCCAGCAGCCACATTAAGTTGACCAAGAGTGGCCTTACTGGCGGTGTGGCGAGGAACCACGCGCCCAGCGCGAAAATGCCGAAGGCAAGCCAAGTGGTCAGGACAGCAGGGATCGCCGCAGCCAGCGATTTGCCCAATAGGAGTTCCCCGACCGTGATCGGTGTAGCCAGGAGTGGTTCCAGGCTGCGCTGTTGTTTCTCGCCGATGATACTAAAAGAAGCAATGGTCATCGGGATGAACAGTGGCATCATGAGGAACATGAACAGGAACTGGCTGACGATGATAACCTGCATGACCTCATTTGGTGCCAGACCTGCCAACTGCGGCGCGACCCGGTAGTACATCTCCACCTCTTCGGCTGGCACTTCCTCCGCGCCCGTCAAGTGGAGCATAAGAAGTGGTATGGCTACTAGGAGCACGGGCACCAGAAACACGCTGAAAAGGAGGAGCCGGTTACGGATAACTTCCGTCCACTCTTTACGAACGATCAAGATCACCTTTTTCATCGCCCGTCCTCTTTGACCAAAGCCAGGTATATTTCCTCCAGCGAATGCTCCAACTCTTTCACATATTGCACTTCAGCCCCAGCGGTTGCCAACTGTCTGACGACGATCGGGTTCTGCCTTTCTGGGTCGTTTAGCCGAATGAGCATCTGCTTGTCGTCCATCCAGCGCACTTCTTGGACGAAATCCAACTCCTGCACAGCCTTCAGGAACCGATCCGAGCAGTTCGCCACTTGTACTACGGTTGTGCGTCCGAAGAGTCGGCGCCGGAGGTTCTCCGGGGTATCCACCGCGATGAGGCGAGTGCGCAATACTGCAATCCGATCGCATAAGCGCTCGGCTTCGTCCAGGTTGTGGGTACAGAGGAAGATGGTGCGTCCCTCACCTCTTAACTCTTCAATGAATTCGCGGACGGTCTTTGCCGCCTCGGGGTCCAGGGCAGCGGTGGGCTCGTCCAGAAAGAGCAACTTGGGCTCATGAATGAGGGCACGGGCGAGGGCGAGTTTCTGCTTCATACCCTTTGAGAACTCGGCCACTGGCTCATCGCGTCGCTCCCACAGGCCGAGCATGCGCAGATATTTCTCTACCTGTGGCCGATAGTTCTCCACTTCGTACATTTGCGCGTAGAAACTTAAGTTTGCCTCGGCGCTCAATTTCTCATACAGCCCTGGTGACTCAGTGAGAATACCCGTGGTGTGCCGGATGGCTATATTCTCTTGCCCAACCCGAAAGCCGTTGACAATAGCCTCCCCAGAACTGGGCGCGATCAGGCAAGCGAGCATGCGCACTGTGGTGGTCTTTCCTGCGCCGTTCGGACCCAGAAAACCGAATACTTCGCCCTCGTGTACATCCAGATCGAGGGACTCCACCGCTGTCTTGCCATTGAACCGTTTGGTCAGTGCGTACGTCTTAATCATAATCGCTCATTCTAACAGAGCCTGCAAGGCGTTCCAATCCGTGTGAGCACTTAGATCTATCGTGATCGGTGCAACGGACACCACCCGCTCCACCATCAGGGCGTAGATGTCAGAATCGGGCTCGGCTGCCTCTGGAGAGAAAACGCGCCGATAACCGTTCATTTGTTTATTCCCATTCTCGTCTTCCGTCACAACGGATTGAAAATACCTCAATCGTGAGACCCGCGTCAGCCGCCAAGGCGTTGCGGGTGTGGCATCGCACGGTATATCTACCTTCAGCACGTCTACCCCTGTTGGTAGGCCATGAGCCAACACGCGCTCAGCAAAGTGGCGCGTGAAAACCGCTGCCACTGAGAAATCTACCTCCTCGCTGTGGGTGAGATGGAGCGATTCCTCCGTCTCCAGTGAGACGGCTAATCCAGGGATGCCGAAACTCGCACTCTCCAGGACTGCGCCCACGGTTCCTGAGATAGTGATGCCTGACCCTACGTTCTCCCCATAGTTGATACCGGAGATCACCAAATCTGGCAGCCGTGGAGCGAAGCGGAGCAGCCCGTGACGCACTGCTGTCGCTGGTGATGAGGTCAGTGCAAAAGTTTCGACTCTCTTGCCTCGGATACTCATGTTGTGGCGGGTTGTCTCAACTGGCCCAGGCGGGAAACTCCGGCTGGAGCCCGATTGTTGGTCCCGAGGGGCTACAACGAGCACGTCGCCCAGATCGTAAACAGCCTCCACTGCCGCGCGCAGGCCCGGCGATTCGATCCCATCATCATTGGTGATGAGAATCAATGGTCGATCTCCCAAGATGAGCCTCCGTGATGTACTATTTTCTTGCAGGCAAGCGGGCGAACGGCGCGCCGCTCGCCCTGCTCGCTATTGCGGCCAGTATTATCGCCTATTTGAGAACGGCAGTCAAGGTCAATCTTTCAAGGTTTTTCACTTGCTCTGCGGGCCGGAGCGACTACAGGTCAGCGTTGCTCGTGTGCGCAAAACGTGCTATACTTGTAGGCTGCATCCCGCAAGGGATCTTCGTTCTGCCAGGCTGCGGTGGAATAGACTGTCAACTGAAGGAAAGAATTTCGTTGATGTTATTCGTCGAAATCACCTACTTATTTTGCACCCTGCTCCTGGCCATCTATGGTCTGAACAGCCTATACCTTATCTGGCGATTCTGGCGCACGCGGAAACGGGACGTGCCCCGCCCACCCGATCCAGATATATGGCCCACCGTCACTGTGCAATTGCCTATCTATAATGAATTGTATGTGATAGAGCGGTTGCTGGGTGCGGTAACGGCGCTGGATTACCCGAAGGATCGGCTTCAAATCCAGATACTCGATGATTCCACTGATGAGACGGCCACTGTCGTCCGCCGCGCTGTAGCCCAATACCGTGCCCGAGGCTACGACATCTCCTGCATTCATCGCCACGTCCGGCGTGGGTATAAGGCTGGCGCGCTTGCCGACGGACTTCGCTTAGCCCGGGGCGAACTAATTGCTATCTTCGATGCCGATTTCGTGCCCAGCCGGGATTTCCTGTGCCAAACGGTGCCCTACTTCGCCATGCCGGATCTTGGCTGTGTCCAGACCCGCTGGGAACATGTGAACGGGGATTATTCGACCTTCACCCGTGCGCAGGCGATGGGTATTGACGCCCATTTCTTCGTGGAGCAAGCAGCGCGCAGTCAGAGCGATCTCTTCATGAACTTCAACGGCTCTGGTGGCGTGTGGCGGCGGGAATGCATTGTCTCGGCTGGGGGTTGGCAAGGCGATGTGTTGACTGAAGATTTGGATCTTAGTTATCGCGCTCAACTTCAGGGCTGGCGCATCCTCTTTTTGTCTTACGTAAGCGTACCTGGTGAACTGCCACCACAGATGGATGCTCTGCGCCGGCAACAATTCCGCTGGGCCAAAGGGAGCATCCAGACAGCGCGCAAACTGCTCCTACCCCTACTATGCTCTCGCCAGCCACTGCGCATCAGATTAGAGGGCGCTATTCATCTGACCAACTACCTGGTCCACCCCATTGTGCTCGTTATGCTTTTGCTTATGCTACCGCTTAGTCTGAGCCCCAACCATCTATCTGGCCTCCTGCCCTACTCACTTCTGCCGGCCCTTGGTCCACCTTTGTTGGTAGCAGTCGCGGCGATGCAGCGGGGCAAACCATATCGTTATTGGCCCCTCTCCATGCTCTTGCTGCTTCTCATTGGGACAGGACTATCACTGAGCAATGCAATAGCCGTGGCGGAAGCCGTCCTGGGGCGGGGGAGCGAGTTTCAGCGCACGCCGAAGTTCAATGTTCGCAGCCTCCATGATCGCTGGGAGCGGAGCATTTACTCGCTGCCACACGATTGGAAGCCATGGTGCGAACTGGCGTTGAGCGCGCTCGCGCTTATGCTGATGCTGTTCGTTTCTGTTCAACAGAAGCATATCCCCTCACCCTGGCTGGCGGTGTACACTCTGGGCTATGGTTATGTGGGTCTGCTCAGTCTGTCTCAGTCATGGCGACAGCGCCGTGCACCCAAAATACGCCCGGCACTGGCAGGTCGGATGTGAGACGATCGTAGTGTATAGCGCTGCGCCGAGGTTATGAGACATCACGCGATTTTGCGTTCGCTTCGGTTATGCTATAATGGATGTGAACGAATGCCCCTGTAGCTCAGTGGACAGAGCGAGGGCGTCCTAAGCCCTGTCGTCGGGGGTTCGAGTCCCTCCAGGGGCGCTGTCCGGGTAGTGAGAGGTCATTTTTCGGGGCGAGTTGGCTTCTGCTTGTACAGTTTTGTGAGCCTTATGACTATCTCTTCCCTGATCATCGGTGTCGCTGGTGGAACGGCGTCGGGCAAGACGACCGTAGTCGAGGCTATCCTCGATCGCGTGGGCCGAGAGCGCATCGCCTATATCCAGCACGACTCGTACTACAAAGACCTCAGCCACCTGCCCTTCGAGGAGCGAAGGCGCTTCAACTTCGACCATCCCGATGCACTGGAGACCGATCTCCTCATCCGACACCTCCAGTCTTTGCGGAACGGCCGACCCGTTGAGGTGCCCGTCTATGACTTCACCTGCTATTGTCGGCTGCCCGAAACGCGACATGTCGAACCACGTCCGGTGATCATCATTGAGGGATTACTCCTCCTCGCCGAACCGGCGCTCCGTGACTTAATGGACGTCAAAATCTACGTGGATACAGACGCTGACCTGCGCTTCATCCGTCGCCTCAAGCGTGACGTGGCAGAGCGAGGCCGCACGGTGGACTCGGTGATCGAACAATACCTGGCTACCGTGCGCCCGATGCACCTGGAATTCGTGGAGCCTTCCAAACGCTATGCCGACGTGATTATCCCGACTGGGGGACAGAACGTTGTGGCCCTGGATTTGGTGACGGCGCGAATTCTGTCTTTGCTGGGTGAGTAAACCCATTTTCTCCAAACTTAGCAATGCTATGCGAATACACCCCTATGTGAAATGCGCCTTGGATGCCGGTGAGGCCGTTGTGGCCATGGAGTCCACACTCATCAGCCACGGCCTTCCTTTTCCGGAGAACCTGCAGGTGGCCCAGGCAATGGAACAGGCCATACGTGCCGAGGGCGCGATCGCAGCCACCATCGCTATCCTCAGCGGCGAACCCATTATAGGTTTGGACAATGCTCAGATGGAGTACATCGCCCGGAGCAAAGAGGTGCGCAAATGTAGCCGGCGCGATTTGGCCATCGTCGTAGCCAAGGGACTGGATGGGGCCACGACAGTCTCCGGGACAATGGCTTTGGCACATAAGGCGGGCATCCGCGTCTTCGTCACCGGCGGCATCGGGGGAGTACACCGCGGTCATCCTTTCGATGTCTCGGCGGACTTGGAGGAACTGGCCCGCACGCCTATGATAGTGGTCTGCTCAGGGGCCAAAGCGCTTTTGGACCTGGAGGCAACCCGGGAGCGCTTGGAGACGCTTGGCGTGCCTGTTCTGGGATACCAGACGGATCACTTCCCGGCCTTCTACACCCGGGAGAGCGAGCTGTCGGTGGATATGCGTGTAGATGGACCAGGGGAAGTCGTGGCTATTGCCCGGGCGCGAGATGAATTAGGACTCCAGGCTGCAGTGCTTGTAACGGTGCCTGTGCCGAGGGAGGACGAACTGCCTCGCGAGGAAGCCGAAAGCGCCATCGGAGAGGCAGTTCGGCTGGCAGAAGAAAAAGGCATACGCGGGGAAATGGTCACGCCCTTCATTTTGGCTCGAGTTGCTGAATTGACACAGGGACGTAGCCTGCGCGCTAATCTCAGCCTATTGGTCAACAACGCTCGGGTGGGCGCACGTATCGCCCGGGCCTTTGTAGTTGGACAAATGACATCTTTTGTGCTATGATAATATTAAACCATCCACCGCAGACGAGCGGGGGTGAGGTTTACCTACCTTCAAGCGAATAGGGAAGACCCCAGGCGCTTGGATCGTGTGCGACCGAGACGACCGCAGGTTTGGTCTTCGTGGCTTGCGGGTTTCCGGCGTGACTGGGGCCCGCAATTTGTTTTCCCAGCACTTTGGCGAAGGATAATGGAACCGCTGATCCGTGTGGAAAATCTGGAATATGTCTACCCCATAGGTCGGGGAGGGGGAATTCCTGCCCTGCGTGGCATCCATTTGAACATTCAGAAGGGGGAGTATGTCGCTATCATTGGTGCTAACGGTTCGGGCAAATCTACCCTGGTCCGGCACCTGAATGCCCTGCTCCTACCCACCAAAGGCGACGTCTGGGTAAATGGTTGGAACACTCGCGACGCGGATCATATCCGTGACATCCGTCAGACAGTGGGCATGGTCTTTCAAGTGCCGGACAACCAAATTGTGGCCACGGTGGTGGAAGAAGATGTGGCTTTCGGCCCGGAGAACCTCGGCGTCCCTGATGAAGAACTGCCCGCGCGTGTAGCCTGGGCCCTGGAGACAGTGGGGCTCTTGGCTCAGGCCAAACGCGCCTCTCACCTCCTCTCGGCGGGGCAAAAACAGCGGTTGGCTATCGCTGCGGCTTTGGCGATGAAGCCGCGTTGCCTGATTTTGGACGAGGCAACGGTCATGCTGGACCCGGTTGGTCAGGCGCAGTTGCTTGAGACAGTTCGTCGCCTCCACCACGAAGGCACCACGATCATTGCTGTGACGCATATGATGGAGGAAGCAGTGGAGGCAGGCAGAGTTGTAGTGTTACATGAAGGCCGGGTAGCAATGGAGGGTACCCCTGCTCAAGTGTTCAGCGACGCTGGTGCACTGCGTCGTCTCGGCTTGGATGTGCCTCCGATCTCTCGATTGGCCCATCTGCTGGCCGAGCGTCAACCGGGGTTTCCCACCGACATTTTGACAGTGGACGCGTTCGCCGATGCAGTGTGCCCAACAACGAGGTGATCTCGATGGCGCTGGATGGTACACCCTGGATCGAAGTGGAAGATTTGCATCACACCTACCTGAAAGGGACACCCTTGGAGGCAGTGGCCCTCCGCGGGGTCAGTCTCAAGGTTTGGCCTGGGGAGATAGTGGGACTAGTGGGGCCGACTGGCTCGGGCAAATCCACTTTGCTGCAGCATCTCAACGGCCTGCTTCGCCCCCAGCGGGGGATGGTGCGTGTGCTTGGTATGGACTTGGGTGATCCCTCTGTGGATGTGCGCCGGGTGCGCCGACGGGTTGGACTCCTCTTCCAGTACCCAGAGGACCAACTGTTTGAACGATATGCAGGCGACGACGTCGCTTTCGGGCCCCGCAATATGGGTTTGCCTTTGGCGGAAGTTCGCACTCGTGTGAAAGCGGCGATGGACGCAGCGGGCTTGCCCTTTGATACATACAAAGACCGGCTGACTCTCACCCTCAGTGGAGGTGAACGGCGAAGGTTGGCATTGGCTGGCGTGTTAGCATTGGAACCGCAGGTGTTGCTATTAGATGAGCCGACTGCAGGATTGGATCCCCATGGACATCGATCCCTTTTATCCTTGCTTACTCGTTGGCGGGATCAGAGTGAGCGATCTATTGTGCTAACGTCGCACAACATGGATGATCTGGCTCTGTTGGCTGACCGATTGTACGTGCTGGTGGATGGGCAAATCATCCGCGAGGGGACACCTCGCGAGGTATT
Organism: Chloroflexota bacterium; assembly: GCA_014360825.1. Taxonomy (NCBI): domain Bacteria; kingdom Bacillati; phylum Chloroflexota; species Chloroflexota bacterium. The sequence goes on from JACIWT010000003.1 coordinate 176,399, forward strand.
CAGCGATCCTGGTTTTCTCCTGGAACATGGGCTTGGCTTACCGACCGCGACCCAGGTAGTGCGAAGTCTCCACCAGCGAGGTTGCCAAATACCCGCAACTCTACTGACAATGGAAGAAGTCGTTGAGGCGATCACGGAATTGGTCTACCGTGTCTGAATTCGAACTGCTACGCTCGGTGACTCTTGGGCAGTACCTGCCCACGGGGTCCTTTCTACATCGGGTGGACCCCAGAGCCAAACTAGCAATGGGGATATTGTTGGTCGTGGGCGCTATTGCGACCTCCAGTCTGACCGGCTTAACCTTCGTCCTGACAATAGTAGTGGTCGGGTTCATAGTGGCCCACATCCCGCTGGGGTATGGACTTTCTGGCATCAAGCCGATGTGGCCCTTCCTGGTCCTCTTGGCTTTGCTCCAGGTGGTGGCCATCCCCCAGAATGATGTGAACACGGTGGTACTGGCGCAGTGGTGGTTTATTACCCTGACGGTTAGAGATTTGATCGCTGCCGCTTTGCTTTTTCTGAGATTCACAGTGATGGTTTGGGGTTTGAGCCTGCTTTCCTTTACTACCACAACTACAGAATTGACCCACGGCACTGAGCACTTACTCAGGCCATTACAGCGCCTAGGCCTGCCCACTCATGAATTCGCGCTAATGGTCAACATTGCTCTCAGGTTTGTGCCTTTGCTGGCTGAAGAAACAGAGCGGTTGATGAAGGCCCAGGCCTCGCGGGGCGCGGACTTTGGCGGCGGACGTCAGCTGAATTTTATCCAACGGACGCGCAAACTAATCCCTTTGCTGGTTCCACTTTTCTTATCCAGCCTCCAACGGGCGGAGGACCTCATCCTGGCAATGGAAGCCCGTTGTTACACCGGGGGCAGGGGGCGCACACATTTGATTCATTTGCATGCCTCGTGCGTGGATTATCTGGTTTTGTTTCTCATCTTCGCTGTTTTGGCTGTGGCCATTGCGACTGGAATTTTTTCCGCCGACCTTGTGGCCTGGCGGATTCTGCAAAATCTAATGTAATTCAAGGAGGGAACTATGGGTACAGAAACAGCAGTTCGGTCCACGCCAGTGCGAAAAATCGTCATATCTGGAGTGCTGGGGGCAGTGGCTATCTTTTTGGGTTGGAGTCACCTGGGCTTTATCCCGTGGGTGGCAGGTGTGGCCATTACCATTATGCACGTGCCAGTGATCATCGGCGCAGTTCTGGAAGGGCCTCTAGTGGGCACGGCCATCGGCCTCATCTTCGGGTTGTTCAGCATGATCCAGGCTGTGTTGGCGCCAACCGGCCCGGTGGACGTCTGGTTCCAGAACCCTATCATCTCAGTTCTCCCCAGATTGTTCATAGGGATTGTGGCTTGGCTAGGATACAAGGCCCTGCGGGGTATCAATGAACCAGTGGCACTGATCCTGGCGGGTGTCTTGGGCACTCTGACGAACACCGTGTTGGTGTTGGGTGCCATTGGGCTGTACAAGTACCTACCCTGGGCTGCACTTCCGCCCATTGTCATCAGCAACGGCCTGCCCGAAGCTGTCGTGGCCGCAATTCTAACCCTCGCCGTTGTGGGGGCTTGGAAGCGTATTGAGACGGGGAGACGCAAATCACAGTTGTAAGGTCCAGTGGCCACTCAAGTTCAAGGGACTGCACGGGCGCAGTCCCTTGAACTAAACAATGAGGAGAAAAAGTATGCTGCTTTGCATTGACATTGGCAATACCAACATCGTTCTCGGCCTGCATGGCGACGGCAAGTGGCTGGCTCAGTGGCGTATCCGCACCGCCCCGGACGTTATGCCGGATGAGTACGCCATGCTCCTGAAGCAGTTGCTGGCGGATAGAGGGTGTTCATTCACCGAGATCACGATGGTTACGGTAGCCAGCGTGGTGCCTCCGTTGACGGGCGTTTTCAGTGAACTATGCCAGCGCTATTTGGGCAAGCAAGCATTGATCATCGGCCCGGGCGTGCGAACTGGGATGCGCATTCGGATTGACAACCCCGCGGAGCTGGGTGCAGACTTAGTATGTGATGCTGTGGCCGCCTATCAGCGCTTCGGCACCGCCTGTATCGTAGTGGATTTCGGCACCGCGACCACATTCAGCGCTATCGCCAAGAACGGCGATTTCCTGGGTGTAGCCATTGCCTTAGGGCTGGGAGTCGCTGCCGACGCCCTTGCGGCCCGCACTGCCCAATTGCCACGTGTTCACTTGATCCCACCACCCACAGCCATTGGCAAAAACACCGTTCATTCTATGCAGTCTGGTCTGATATTCGGTTACGTCGGGCTGGTGGAGAGTCTCATTGCCCGTATCCAAGGCGAACTGGGTGGGCATGCCAAAGTCATCGCCACCGGGGGACTAGCCCCTGTCATTGCTTCCCTCACGCACGTGTTTGATGAAGTGGATCCTTGGTTGACCCTGGAGGGAATCCGCATCATCAGCGAGCGAAATGCTTCTGAGGGAGGGCTGAGATAACAACGGGGTGATGCTGTCACAGGACGCACGATTCGGGGAAAACAAAATGACCAGTTACTAGACATAACTGGTCATTTGTTCATTTGCACAAGCATCAAGCCCTTTTCAGAGTGGTAGTCGGGGCGAGAGGATTTGAACCTCCGACCACTTGAACCCCATTCAAGTGCGCTACCGGACTGCGCTACGCCCCGATAGGATATTCTGTAAAAATTATAGCACAAAACTGCCAAAAGTGAAAAAGAGAGGGTATGGGGTAACAAAATGATCTAAGAGATGCCCGTTCTGATATGTTGTGCGAACTCTGCCGGCAACCCGGACTTCTCAATGGCCCGCGCAGCAGCCTCTGTATCGTATTCCACACGCGGGAACTGCACTCTCAGCTTGCCATTATCCACGTCTATTACTGCGTAGCAGGCACGTGGGTCGCCGTCTTTCGGCTTTCCTACAGATCCATCGTTAATCACGTGGCGGCCACCGGAGAGGATGCGGTGATATGGTAGGTGAGTGTGACCACAGACGAGGATGTCAGCCGCCGCCATATCCATAAGCCGGATTACACTGCTTTCTAAACGGTCTTGAAATAAATATTCATTGGTTCTGCGCGGGCTGCCGTGCACCAACACTACATGGAGGCCACCGACTCTGTATTCCACACGAGGGAGAAGGCTCCGTAGGAACGCTTTGTTCTCTGCTGTAACGTGTTCCCGATGCCATAGGAGCGACTGCTGCCCGCGCTGCACCTCCTCTTCCTCGCGGTAGGCACAGCCGCAATCATCGCGGTCGTAACCTACACCGTCGTCATAGTTACCCTGAATGGTGGGGACACCCAATTCGCGTAGCCGGAAGATAACTTCGTTAGGAAATGCGCCGTAGCCAACCAAATCGCCTAGACATACCACGTGATCGGCTTTGTGTTGTGCCAGGTCCGCGAGCACAGCGTCAAGGGCGTGAATATTAGCGTGAATGTCCGAGAACGTAACGATGCGCATGTTCGGCCCTCCTTAGGTGGTCATTATACAGCGCCACTGGCTGGAAGCAAACTTTCGACACCATTTGACCCTCGGTCATTGGGACGCAGTAGCGATGCTGTTTCGCACTTTGGTCGGCATTGGCTATACTAAAGTGCAATTCTGCATTCTCCCTTGGGGGAAACGATGGGCAGACGTGACCTCTTATTTACGTTCCTAATCACTGTTTTTGTTCTGACAAGTTGTGCTCTGCAACAACCAACCTTTACACCGACAGCTTTGCCCCTTCCTACCGCTACCCTTGCTCCTACCCAGGTGGCGACCCCTTCTGCGACCACGGTCATTGAATCGCCTACCCGCTGGTGGGACGATTGCATTTTCTACGAAGTGCTGGTGCGCAGTTTCTATGATAGCGATGGCGATGGATACGGTGATCTGGAGGGCTTGATCCAGAAATTAGACTATCTGAATGATGGCGACCCCGAGACCACCGGTGATCTGGGCATCACTGGCCTTTGGCTCATGCCCATTTGCGAAGCAACAAGTTATCACGGCTATGATGTGACGGATTATTTTAGTGTGGAGTCGGATTACGGCGATGAGTCGACTTTCCACCGTCTGGTTGAAGAAGCACACAAACGCGGCATCTACGTTATTGTAGATATGGTGTTAAACCACACTTCGGAGAAACACCCTTGGTTTGTGAATGCCCAGACCGGCCCACAGGCCGAGCACTATGACTGGTATATCTGGTCAGAGACCAACCCCAGTTATAAAGGGCCTTGGGGACAAGATGTCTGGTTTCCTGCTCGAGAGCAATATTATTATGGAGTATTTGGTAAGTCTATGCCTGACCTCAATTACCGCAACGAGGAGGTCACGGCACAGATGCTGGAGGTAGTACGCTTCTGGCTAGAGGATATGGGTGCGGATGGACTGAGGCTCGATGCGATCAAGCATCTCATTGAGGAAGATCAGCGCCAGGAAAATACTCAATCCACTCACGATTGGCTGCGCCGCTTCCGCGCTTTCTACAAAAATGTGAAACCAGATGCGTTCGTGGTTGGCGAAGTGTGGTCTCCGACCAAAGACGTTGCGCCCTACGTGGGCGATCAACTGGACGCTTGCTTCGAGTTCGATCTGGCGAGTGCTATTCTGACTAGCATCAACGAGGGTAGCCCAGCCCGGCTGAAGGTTGCCCAGTTGTTGGTGGAAAATTCGTACCGTGACCATCAGTATGCCATTTTTCTCTCCAACCACGATCAGGTGCGCGTTTTCTCGCAACTAGGGCGCAGTGAGGAGAAAGCACGCCTGGCCGCGACCATCTACCTGACTTCACCTGGCATCCCCTTCATATATTATGGAGAGGAGATCGGCATGGCTGGCAATAAGCCCGACCTTTACATCCGCAAGCCCATGCAATGGTCCGACGCCCCACGGGCTGGCTTCACTACTGGCATCCCGTGGACATCCGTCAACTTAGACTACACCACTAAGAATGTCACTGCGCAGCAGGATGATCCCGACTCTCTTCTCAATCATTACAAGCGGTTGATTAGGCTGCGAATGCAACATGCGGCCTTGCGCACCGGCAGTTTTACTTTGCTGGGCACCGATAACCGTCTGGTGTACGCTTACCTTCGTCATAATGAAAGCGAAGATATTGTGGTGGTCCTGAATTTCTCAGATAAACCAATTGAATCGTACGCCCTCTCTGCGCGGGAGGGCAGCCCTATGAAGTTCGGGACCTATGTGGGACAGGAATTGCTTACGGGGGAAGACGCAGGGGAAGTGCGCGTCACCAGTGCAGGAGGATTCCAGGGTTACAAGCCGGTGCCTGTCTTGTCTCCACGGGCTGGATACGTGATCTTGCTAAAACGCCAATAAAACGCTACGAGGAGGCGCTTCTATCTAAGTGTTCAGTAGGGGAATCCACTGGCGCTACTGTTAACGTAAAGGTAAATTCTGAACCCTTCCCGACCTCGCTTTTCACCCAGACGCGCCCTCCGTGGGCTTCTACTAGTTGCTTGACGATGGCTAGCCCCAACCCCGCTCCGCCTGTCGTCCGTGCCCGCGACTTATCCGCTCGGTAGAATCGTTCAAAGACATAGGGTAAATGTTCGGGGGCGATGCCTATCCCCGTGTCTCGAACACTCACCTCAACCTCGGAGCCTACTGCTCTGGCTGCTACGGTCACCTCTCCACCTGCTGGCGTATAGTTCATGGCGTTGGTTAGCAAATTGCGCAATATCTGCCCCACTCGCTCTGGATCGGCATCCACGAGTGGTAGATCCGCCGGCACGTCCACATGGAGGGAGAGTCCTTTTTCAGCCGCTTGGGTTTGAAGCGCATTCACCGTTCTTTCCACCACATCTGCCAGAGCCAGTGGCTGACGCACCAGCCTGAGTTGTCCTGCTTCGGCCAAGGCCAGTTCCTGTAAATCATCCACCAGATGGCTCAGCAGCATCGCTTCTTCATAGAGGGAGTCGATCACTGTCGGGTCCGGCTTCATCATCCCTTCCCTTATGGCTTCCAAGTAACCGCGGATGTTAGAAAGCGGGGTGCGCAGTTCGTGGGCCACGTCGGTTACCATGTTGCGTCGCAATTGGTCAAGGTGGGTCAGGCCATCCGCCATGGCATTGAAGGCGCGGGCCAGTTCGCCGATCTCATCCTTGGATTGCACTCCCACTCGCTGACTAAGGTCGCCTTTCTCCATCCTGCGCGCGGCGGCTGTCAGAGCCTCGACCGGACGTAGAATTCGACGGGAGAGGAATAACGTCAATACCACTGCCGCAAATCCCGCAGCCAAGACCGCTAGTATAAGCGAACGGTTCACTGTGCCAATGAAGGTCCCCTCACCAGCACGGCTCCCGGGTTCACTGGGTGGGCCAATGTAGACCAGGCCAACCGGCACGCCCCTGGAAGTAATAAGCGCAACAGGCCCGGGCCAATCTTGGCTAACCACTTGCCCTACCAACTTCCGGTCTGAGTCGGCGAGAATTTTCCCCATCCCATCAGCCAAAATGATTCGTTCGCCGGTAATCTGTCCCATCTGCTCTACCAAAGGCTGCACACCGTCCCAGTTCTGGCTAGCACGGTAATACATAGCCAACACGTTCTCGAATCGCTGGTGGCGCATCATCCCACCGTATTCGATATAGCGCTGGAACTCGCTAGTGGTGGCGCGGCTCGCGGACAGAGCGACGGTCCCTACCGCAACCATCACCACGAGGCTCATCATTAGAAGCAGGCGAAAGCGCAGACTATGGAACATCTTATTCCTCGGCGAATCTGTAACCTACCCCGTAGACTGTCTGGATATAGGTTTGATGCCCAGGGTCGGGTTCGATTTTCTTGCGCAGGTTCATCACATGGACGTCCACGGTGCGCTCCAGACCCTCGTAATCGAAACCAAAGACTCGATCCAGGAGTTCCAAACGGGTGAAGGCACGCCCTGGTTCCTTGACCAGTGTCTCCAGTAATTTGAATTCCCTGGGTGTTAAATGGACGGGTTGTCCTCGTACCCGGGCCTCATGACGAACAAAATCCACCACCAGATCACCGAAGTGCACCTCTGGCGGGCCTTCTTGCTCCCCTTCGCCTGCCCGCCGAAGCACAGCCCGCACCCGAGCCAGGAGCTCTCGTGGGCTGAAGGGTTTGGTCACATAATCGTCGGCCCCTAACTCCAGGCCCAATAATTTGTCCTCCTCTGTAGTCCTGGCAGTGAGCATGATGATGGGCACTTGGTTGCCCTCGCCTCGCAGAACGTGGCAGATGTCAAGCCCATCCATACCTGGCAGCATTAGATCTAGGATGATCAAATCCGGTCGCTTCTGGCGGGCTAATCCCAGAGCCTCTCGACCCTCATAGGCAGTCAATACCCGATAACCATCTTTCTCAAGATACAACTTGATCAGTTCGACTACTTTTTTGTCGTCGTCCACGACGAGTATATTCCGGTCAACTTTTCTGGCTACCACCAATCTACACTCCGAAACCGATCAATTTCTTACCGCTAGTTACGAGCTGTAATATTTTCCAGGTGCTACTGCTTATGCCGGAAAAGTATGCCCATCTCCCCAAAAAGGATAGTAACACCATCGTCCGTGTTCACTTTCCCGATTTGCCGACGCAACACACTTACTTATTGCGTTGACGGGGTGGGGCCTGCAGCAGGCGGTGACTTGTGCCAGTAACGGCCGGCTACAAAGGCTAGTACAACCAGTGCCGCGAAAAACACCAAGCGCATTAGCCCGCCCGCGACGCGGAGTAGCCAGGCGCGCCACATTATGAACCCGCGCCCAAGGGTGAGGTGTCTGCCGTCGAATGGCCTCCAACCAAAATCGGAACGGTATGCCTTGACTCCCCATCCCAGTAGCCGGTACACGGCCGCTCCCAAGCTCCAACCGCGCTCACCACCACTGCGCCAATAGACTATCTCTCCCCAATGGAGCAGGCCCAGTCCAAAAAGGACCACGAGAATCACAAGCACTCCAATTGCCAATTTCCATGTCTTAGACATCACTCTATCCCCCTGAGTCAGGAAACTTGGTTTTTTCTTAGATGCTCGCTCCGATAACCAAGCACATTATACCAATACCGGGCGGCCAAGAAAGGCCCCTGTTATGAGGGGATCACGGTGTCATTTGAAAACCTGCTACTCATATCTCAATGCGTCGATAGGGTTCAGGGCCGCGGCGCGGCTGGCCGGATAGATGCCAAAGAAGAGCCCCACCGCGATGGATACGCTCAGCGCCATAATCACACTTTCAGGGGTAACCAGAGCACGAGTACCTCCCAGCAGCGGGGTAACGACTCGCGCAGCACCATAACCGGCTAGAACGCCAACGAGCCCACCCGTAAGGCTAAGTACCACTGCCTCCACGAGAAATTGGGCCAGAATGTCGCGTCGTTTGGCTCCCACCGCCTTGCGAATGCCGATCTCTCGCGTCCGCTCGGTTACGGAGACCAGCATGATGTTCATGATGCCGATGCCCCCTACTACCAAAGAGATGGCTGCTATGCTGCTGAGCAGCATAGTAAAGGTCTGTGAAGTCTCCTGCACCATCTCCACGATCTGGGCCTGGTTTTGTATGATAAAGTCATCAGCCTGGCCCATCGTCAGGCCATGGCTGGCCCGCAGGATGGCGGTCAACTCCGCCTGGGCCAAATCCATCTTGTCCGCAGAAACTACCTGCACATTGATGGCTTGCAGTGATCTGTTGCCTGCCCCGCCAAACTTGATCTGGGCCGTGCTCAGAGGAATGAAAACTTGGTCGTCCAAGTTCTGGAAGCCGCCGGCAGTTCCTTTGCTGGCCATGATGCCCACAATTTCGTAGTTTTGACGGTTGATCTTGATCGTTTTGCCCAGGGGATCAATGAGCATTGCCTCTCCAAAGAGGTCCTCAACCACCGATGCCCCCAGTACAACCACCTTGGCCTGGCTTTTGAGGTCCAGTTCTTCAATAAAACGGCCTCGTGCGATCTGCCAGTTGCGCACTGTGAGATACTCCGGAGTAACCCCCAGGACGGTGGTCTGTGTGTTCTTGTTGCCGTACACTACTTGGGCGCGAGTGGAGTATTCTGGCGCGATGGCAGATACAGAGTTGGCCAGACGGGTGATGGCCTCCACGTCATCGTTGGTCAGACTCTGGGCGCTGGCGACTCCCATAGAGACGCCGCGCACAAAGACCCTTCCTGGTGAGATGACCAGCAGGTTGGAACCTAGGCTCTCAAACCGCTCCGTTACTTGTGCCTGGGCCCCGGCGCCAGCGGCCACCAGGGCGATCACCGCTCCCACGCCGATAATGATGCCCAGCATCGTCAGCCCGGCGCGCAACTTGTTAGATGCAATGGACTGCAAGGCTATCTTCACGCTTTCGATCACGTTCATAGCCTCATCTCCCTTGTACGACGACCCGGGAACCAAAACCGAAGAAGCCCCCGAAGCCACGGAAAATACCTGTCTGCTGCGTCGTTGAGGAGTACTGGAGCACCACCTGGTCGCCCTCGTTGAGGCCACGCAATACCTCAACGTATGTTCCGTCGCTCAATCCTAATTCCACCCGTGTCGCCACCGCGGTGCCGGTGGAGGGGTCTTGCACCATGACTATGTTCCCTTCTTCTCCTTGCTGTACCGCCAGCACTGGTAGCAATAAGGCGTTCTGGCGTCGTCCTACTATGATCTTCACGTTGGCGGTCATCCCTGGGCGTAGAGGGACATCGTCTGCGCCTTCGAGGCTCACGGGCACTTCGTAACTGACCACATTCTGCACCAGTTTCCCCTCCAGGGGGACTTCGAGCACTTTGCCTTGGAACTTGCATCCTGGGAAGGCATCGAAGGTGATCTCTGCTTCTTGTCCCACTTCCACCTGGCTGATATCGGTCTCGTCTACGATGGCTAACACTCGCAGATTGGAGAGGTCGGCCAGGGTAACCACGGTGATGTTGGAGGAGACGAGATCTCCCACCTCTGCGCCCACGGAGATGACAGTGCCGTCGAAGGGTGCGACCATAGTGGCTGCATCGAGGGCGGTCTGGGCATCTTCGAGGGCTGCTTTGGCGGCATCGTAGCGGGCCTGGGCTAATTGGACGGTTTTGGGATCGGGGCCGGCCAAGATGGTGGCCAGGGTGTCTTTTGCTTTGGCCAGGTTGTATTCGGCCTGTGCGACTTTATTGCGGGCCTGGGCCTGTGCCAGGCCTGCTTGTAGCCCGGCTAATGTCTCCTCGGCCTCAATGACTTCATTCTGGGCGTTGAGCAGATCCAAGGCGGCCCGGGCCTTGGCTACCTCCAAGGCGTCTTTGGCATCAAGCATGCGATTGTAGGCCAGGAGTTCGCGATCTCTTCCTTCCTCGGTAGAAATCGGACCCTCCAGCAGTTTGCCGTGTTCTACTTCGGCTACGTTGGCTAGCCACTGCAAGCGATCAATCTGCTCCTGGATCGAGTGGTCGTTTTGCAGGGCAGCCAGCCTGTCCTTGGCCTGTTGTAGCGCACGGATCGCGTCTTGCAGTGCTTTCTCTGGGGTATCCAATTTGGCTTCCGCCAACGCAGCCTCAGCCAGAGCCACATCCAGTTCGGCTTTCTGCCGATCCAGTTCGGTGTAGGGGTTTTTCGCCTTTTCCAGCGCGTCCTCCGCCGAGAGCAGTTCCGATTTTGCCTGGTCCACCGCCCTTTGGAGTGAGGAGGGGTCAATGCGAGCCAGCACGTCTCCTTTGCGCACCTGCTGGCCTGGCGTAACGTTGAGTTCAATGAGTGGGACCTTGGTGACGTCGAAACTCAGCTGTGCTTGACGTGGGGCATAGACCTCGCCGGTGGGATTGATGGTCGCCACCAGGTTCCCTCGCTCCACTGTTACCACCTGACTGAAGTCGGTTGTCTGACTCTGGCCTCGCAGCACTCGGACTCCCAGCAAGACCAATGCACCTACCAGGATCACCGGCAGCGCCCATTTGAATAGGGGCTTTAACTGCTTCATCTTCCCACCTCGCTTCCTATTGGCTGGGTGTCGCGGATGGGAGTGCCCGCATGGACTGAATGGAGCGAGCAGTGATACTGCCATCATCGTTCCGAGTGCCTGAGATGATCACCCGCTCGCCCGTCTGCAGGTCTCCCACGTTCACAGACATGTATTTCTCAATCAAGGTGGTATCGGTCGTTTGCACGCGGAGGGTTCCTTCCTCAGTGCTCACGACTAAAGCATTGCCCTCGATCTTTTCGATGGTGCCCATAATGCCACCACCTACTCTCTGCACGCCGCTCTGTCCGGGCTGTGGGGTCTGAAACGGAATCACAAACTGACCACCTTGGCCTCGGGCTCGTTGCTGGAAGAACAGGGCTGGATTCTGCATAACCCGGTTTTCACCTACCTTCATCCCGCCCCAGAAGGCTCCACCTGCGACGACGGCCAGAACCGCTATGGCGATTAAACCGATCGTGATTTTCTTCATGATCTCAACTCCTCCCTACAATGTCTGCAATCTAACAGACGCAATGTCTTGCACAACTTTCTTAATGACCTTTGTCAGTGCCTGAGGTCTGATCCGAGATCTGTCCATCCAACATACGGACGATGCGTCCGGCTTGCGCACCAATTGTCGGTTCGTGTGTCACCAGGACGATGGTAATTCCTTGCTCCTGGTTCAGCCGTTTCAAGATGGCCATCACTTCTTGCCCGGCCTTGCTGTCTAGGTTCCCCGTCGGTTCATCGGCCAGGATGATGGCTGGCTCGTTGACTAGAGCACGAGCGATAGCCACCCGCTGCTGTTCTCCGCCCGATAATTGATTGGGCCGATGCTTGGCCCGATCGGCCAGGCCTACCCGTTCGAGGGCAGCCATTGCCCGGCGATGGCGGTCCCGTTCACCTCCGTATATGAGGGGCAATTCGACGTTATCCAAAGCAGTGGCTCGGGGCAATAGATTGAACATTTGGAAGACGAAGCCGATGTGTTTGTTGCGAATAGCGGCCAGCCGATCGTCATTGAGCGTGCTTACATCCTCGCCGGCCAAGCGGTAGTTGCCTGAAGTAGGTCGGTCCAGACAACCGATGATGTTCAGCAAAGTGGACTTGCCGGACCCAGAAGGACCCATGATGGCCACTATCTCACCCTCATTCACGTTTAGAGAGACGTTGCGCAGGGCGTGGACCTCCACAGCGCCCATCTTGTAGATCTTCACTATGTCTGTCAGTTCGATGATCGGATTCATCCCTTCCCCCTTTTTGTGAGCCCAAGTACCAACACTGTGCCTCTTCGGACCCACTCTTGAGAGTCAGTGTTCAATGGCACTGGTTAGGTACAGAAAGCGTTTGTTTTGAAACGCTCTGACATACACTCGGCAGAGTATAGCCACGAGATTAGAATATATTGTAACACACAATTGTTAAGATTTTGTTTAGAAACCTTTAAGTTTTGATGAAGATTTCGCTCAGGGCTGTGCACAGCGCCGTTTGTGTTTTGCTTAACAGCCTCACCCTCCCGCCGGGCGCTCCTCTAACCGGACCTGAACCTTTAACTGGCTGCCATTCCGTAAGAGGGTCAGTGTGATTTGCTGCCCTACCTCCGTCCGTCGTGCCAGATAGCCTACCAGATCATCGAAACTCTTTACCTCTGCCCCGTCCACGGCTACAATAATGTCACCACCAATGGTCACCGGCAGGCCATCCACGTAGGTTCGCCGATACCCGCCCTGGATTCCTGCCTGTTCGGCTGGGCCACCGCTGACGGTTAGTTCCACCAGTGCTCCTTGCTGCACGGGCAATTCCAAGGCCTCCGCCAGGGCAGGGGTGATGGAGCGCCCAGAGATACCGAGCCAGGGATGGGCATAGTGCCCTTTCTCGATCAGTGCCGGCACCACCCGTTTCACCGCTGCTACTGGGACGGCCAAACCCACTCCCGATGAGACGCCGGTCTGAGAGAAGATCAGAGTATTCACCCCAATCACGCGGCCTCCCACGTCCAGCAGCGGCCCTCCAGAATTGCCAGGGTTGATAGGCGCATCCGTCTGAATCAGGTCCACAATGGCGAAGCCCGAACTCGCTGCCGACAGCACCCGCCCCAGGGCGCTGATAATACCCACTGTCATCGTCCCTTCGAGGCCAAAGGGGTTGCCAATAGCCACGGCCAATTGTCCGACTTGCAGGGTATCTGAGTCGCCCAAGGTCACTGGGTGGAGTTCCCGTGCTGGGCGATCAACTTGTATTACGGCCAAGTCGGTGCCGGGGTCAGTGCCAACTATCTTGGCAGGGAGCATAGTCCCGTCGGCGAAGGTGACCCAGATCTTGGTGGCATCGGCAACTACATGGTTGTTGGTGACGATATGACCCTTGTCATCGTACACGAAGCCCGAACCAGTGCCCTGTTGCGCGAACGAACCACTTCCCTCGGTGACAGTGATGTTCACCACGGAGGGGTTTACCCGTTGATATAGATCCGCCAGCAGTTGTTCCTGTGTTAACAACGCTGTGGCTGGCACAGGAGTGGCAATGACCTGGGATTGTGTGGTCGTAGGCGCCACCGCTGCCGTAGCGGGTGTTTGAGTGACGGTGGGTGCCGCTGGGCCGATGAGGGCTAACAGCCCAGCCGGGCTACACCCCGCCAGGAGTAGCAGGCCAATTAGACTTATTACAATCAAAAGTCTGAAGAATATGGATCGGTTCATAAGGTGACTCCTCCGTCTCCAGAATTGAGGGAGCAAAGCAGACGCTTTGCTCCCTCTGACTGGTGCGGCCAGCCCTCCTCAACTGGCCGCAAGGCCAATAAGCCGTGGCGCCTTTAGAGCGAGGAGGAGCTCGGCGTCACGGAAGGGGTGGTAAGCGGGGCGAAACCGCGGAAGAAACCGATGCCCCGACCACCGAAACCGAACCCACGCCCAAAGCCGCGCCCCATTGGCATGAATCCCAGTTCGAGACCCTTCAGCAGCCAGTCTGCCTGCTCTTGAGTGAGGTAGCCATCCTCTACAGCCTGCTGGATGGCATCCTTGAAGGCAGCCTGGTTCGCGGCCTCGACCGCATCTCGGATGGTCTGCAAGTCCACTCCGGCTTTGTCGGCCAGTTCGGCCAGGGTCCTACCGCCCCACAGTTGGGTCGATAGTTCATCGGCGGTCATGCCGAGCGCTTTGGCGGCGGCCTCTAGCCCTGCCTGCCCGAAGATGCCCCGACCAAATCCGAAGCCGCATCTCCAGCCGTAGGGGGTCTTGGGTGTAGGCGTAGCCCCTTGGGCTAGAGCCGTGCCGGCGACCAATGTGCCCGCCAGCATGACTACAGCCAGTGCACCCGCCACAATCTTTGCCCCCTTGCTCATGTTATTCACCTCCTTGTATACTGATGTTGATCACCCCAGTTGACCTCTGGGGCCACTCCGTTGAAAGAGTGGTGTATAATGCTCTCGTAGAAGCTGAGGCTGGCGTTCGTCCTCCTTGAGGCTCGGCCTCGTCAGAAAGACTGCCACCTCGGCTCTGCGAGAGGCCACGAATCAGCAGGTTGCTGGCAGATGGCTAGCGCTTCGCTCACCAACAAGGCTGTGGGTCTCGTAGAGCACTGAGGTTGCCTCGCTTCGGCTATCCCTATTCTGGAGGTAATCATCATGTACTACCTAGGCATCGATGTCGCCAAGCGTCAGCACACGGCTATCATCTTGGATGACCAGGGTCAGGTGATCCATCGTTCCTTCACCTTCCACAACGATCGGGCAGGCTTTGATCAGCTTGTCACCGAGATCAAAGCTTTGCCTGCACCCGTCACCATTGGCCTGGAAGCCACAGGGCACTATTGGCTGGCCCTTTACGATCACCTCACCCACCTGGACTACACCGTCCTGATCCTCAATCCTTTGCAGATTGCTGCATACCGCCGCACCGGCATTCGCAAGCGCAAAACCGACCGCCATGACGCTTATTGGATCGCCGACTTTGTGCGCATCGGCGGTGGCCAGCCCTGTCACGTGCCCCAGCAGATCATCCTGCAGATCCGCGAACTGACCCGCTTCCGTTTCCGCCTCGTCGAGCAGATCGGCGATTGCAAACGCAAAGCCATCTCGGTCCTGGACCGCGTCTTCCCGGAGTACGAAACCTTCTTCTCGGACCTCTTCATCCACACTTCACGACGCCTGCTCCAGGAAGCGGTCACCGCCCAGGAGTTCGCCGACTTCCCCCTCGATGAACTACGTTCCTTGCTCACCTCCGCCAGTCGAGGACGCTTTGGTGTGACTAAAGCCCAACAGATCATCGCCACTGCCGCTCGATCGGTCGGCGTCTCCTTCCTCGCCGATGCCGCTCGCCTGGAACTCCGTTGCCTGTTGAACCAGATCGAATTCTTGGAGGCCCAAGTCACTGACGTGGATGCCGCTCTGGACGCCTTGCTTCAACAGACCGAACAATATCTCACCACCATCCCCGGCGTCGGCCTGGCCTCAGCCGCAGCTTTCCTGGGAGAGATCGGCGACATCCACCGCTTCCCCACCCTGGAAAAGTTAGTGGCCTACGCAGGCATTGACGCCACCGTTTACCAGACCGGCGAGTTCGAAGGCGACCAGGCACATATGAGCAAACGCGGCTCCCCTTACCTGCGCCATGCCTTGTGGCTAGCGGCAGCCATGGCGCGTCAATATGACCCGGAACTGAAAGCCTACTACGAACGGCGTCGCGCCGAAGGCAAGGCTCACGGTACTATCATGGGAGCCATCTGCCGCAAGCTCCTTGCTCGTGTCTACGTAGTGCTACGGGAAAACCGACCCTATGTCATCCGTACTTTGTAAAGGTGCTGATTTGACTTTCTATAGCAGGTCTTTCTGCTACGCAGTGCTCCATCGGTTCTCACCGACTTGCCTCTAGTATAGCAGAGGAATATAAAGAACTGATGAAGAATCTGTCAGGATGCGGTTAAGTTTGGCTTCTATCTGTGGAATAAGTCGCTATTCGCGCGACTACAATGGTCGCTGCATAGGAGTACTTTTTCCTCTCAATCCATCCAGCGGGATAAGGTGCGTGTTGCCAGTGAGAACATAACCAGTGTGAAGATGGCCAGCACGCCCAGATCAAGCGCGGTTACAGGTGATGCACGCCCGTTGAATGCTGCTTGTAACACTTCGACCGCGTAGGTCAGCGGCAAGGCCCGGGCCACGATCTGCAGAGCGGGTGGCATAGACGATAAGGGCACGAAAATGCCGCCTAGGAACATCATGGGGAAGCGAATGAAATTTGCCAAGGTCTGCGCCTCGAAGACCTCTCGCACCGCTACCGAGACAAACGCTCCCAAGGCTGAAAAAGCCGCTGCGGAAAGCAGCAACCCCGCGACAAGCAGAGGCCAGTGGATATTGCTAGTGCCGAAAGCGGCCAATGCGACGCATAGCACGAACGCCGTTACCGTCAGCCCGAAAGCCATGCCGCCCAACAGTTTGCCTGCCAATAAGGCTGGCAGGCGCACCGGGGCTAATAGCAGCCGTTCCAAAGCACCGATACGTCGCTCGAAGACTATGACGATGGCCTCCATAGAACTCGTGCCGAAGAGGGTGGTCAGCGCTAACAGACCTGGCACTAGTTGCCGCAACTCGCCCGGGTTGCGAATGGCGAAGGCTAGTACGAAAGCGAAAGGAAAGAGGATCCCCCAACTGATATTGGGCGGCTTGAAGTAGTAAGCCCGCAGGTCTTTCAGGGCGATGTACCATATCCCACGCAGGTCATCCGCTAACATTGGACCCTCCTTTGGCGCCTTTCTCAACCAGCATAATCTCTGCGCTCAAGCCGGTCAATCGAACGAACACATCCTCGAGCGTTGGGCGAAGTGTGTTGGCGGCCAGTATACGTCGGCCACTGACCTCCGCTTGTGCCAGCGCTCTGCGCAGCGCCACTTCCACATTGTCACCTTCAAGGCGCAGGACCTCGACATAACCATCACCGTCGCTCAGCGTTACTTCGACTACCGTCTGGTCCTGCGCCTGTGCTTTTAAGACATCCACTGTGTCCAGTGCCACGACGCGTCCCTGGACGATGATGGCAATACGGTCGCACAACCGCTCAGCCTCCTCCAAATAGTGGGTGGTTAGGAACACAGTGACCCCTTCGTCCCGCAGCCCGGCGATCATCTGACGCAAATTGCGTGCGCTCATCACATCCAGCCCGCTCGTCGGCTCGTCTAAGAAAAGGAGCGGTGGGCGGTGGGCCAACGCAGCAGCAACGGTAAGTGCCCGTTTCATCCCCCGCGAGAGTTTAGCGAAGGGAGTGTCCCGTTTCTCGCCCAGACGGAAATGCGCCAACAGTTCCTCGGCGCGGGCTTTGCGTTCCCGACGTGGCACACCATACAGTTGCATGGCAAACACCAGGTTGTCGAAGGCCGAGAGTTCGTCATACAGATTGGACATCTCTGGCACGACGCCGATGTATTTCTTGATGCGCGTCACATCCGTGGCCAGGTCAAAGCCCAGAATATGTGCCTTGCCCGCAGTAGGGCGAGTCAAACCAGTCAGCATGCGGATGGTAGTTGTCTTGCCGGCGCCGTTGGGCCCCAGGAAGCCGAATATCTCCCCCTGGCGCACATCGAAGTTGACGTGATCTACGGCCAGCACGCCGGAGCTCGGCGGGCCGTATACCTTGGTCAGGTTACTCACTTCTATCGCGTAATTCATCGGCTGATTACCTCCACATCAGAAAGTCACTCAAGAGATCGCCTTCTGCCCGTAACTGCGCTCGCCGAAAGTGCTCCGTGCCGAGAAACAGATGTTGTCGCTCTGGTGGAGCCGTCAGGATAGGCGATCCTCCCAGTTGGGTGCGGTGACAGCGGATGGCCGCCAACTTCTGTTCCCAGACCGGGCTCACGTCCACGGTCAGGGTGATCTCCCCATCGGGTGTGGCGTGAAGGTGAGACAGCCCCAGGGCCTGAACCACGGAACGCGGCACGGCCAGGTGGTAGAGCGCGGTCGGTGCGGCGGATCCCAGGGCGGCTGCCCGCTGGAAGGCCAGTGCCGTCCAGCGGCTGACGGCGATATGGTCGGGGTGGCCGGAGAGGCCGTCCGGTGGCCAGGTGAGGAGCACCTGGGGCCGCAGTTCCCGGACAATCACCAGCACCCGCTCCACGGCCTCTTCCTCGTCCACCTCGGCCAATGTACCGTCGCGGTAGTCCAGCAGGCGAGGCGGTTCAATGCCCAGAGCCGTACAGGCACAGCATAGTTCCTGTGCGCGTACGGCAGGCAATTCCTCGGGTGTACATAGTGGTGGGTCCCCGCACGAGCCAGCCTCGCCTCACGTGGCGGTGAGCACTTGTACCCGCACGCCCCGCTGGGCCAGCAAAGCCAGAGTACCGCCACAACGAGATGCCTCGTCGTCGGGGTGGGCGAGTATGGATAGTAGGGTTGGGAATCGCACCATGATACGATCACATTATCCTCCCGCAGACTTAGAAGCCTGCGGGAGGATGATAACTCTTTACGGATGTGCGGTGCACTCCCAAGGGGGCTGCACATCCATTATCTTTCACTATTTGCTCGCTTTCAGCTCAGCGATGCGCTCTTCCACCGCCTTGGCTTCTTCCTGGAGGGCCTTTAGGTATTCCTCCAGGCGAGCGATGCGCTCATCGCGAGTGGAAAAGCGTCGCCTGAAGGGGAAACGAGGCCCCCAGGGGGTAGGAACGCAGCCGCACCAATCACACCAATTGGCGTAGTGACCACGATGACTGTGATATTCACTGTGTCCGCACATTTCATTCACCTCCTTTCGTCACCGTGGAAATAAGCCTCGTACTCGGCCAGGAATCGATCCAGCCGCTCCCGAGTGCGACGAATATTCACTGCCCGGGCGTGAAGGTATTCCACTCCCTCCGGTGTCACCTTGTACAGCCGCCGTGCAGGGCCACTCCCCTCTGTATCCCATGACGACTGAACTAATCCCTCCTCTTCCAATTGCCGCAAAGTGCGGTATAAGAGACCCGGATCGGCACTAGGAGAGTCCTCGTCCTGAGCCAAACGTTCCATTAGCTCATAGCCATGGCTTGGCTTCTGTAATAGGAGCAGGAGCAGCCAGGGCTGCACAAAGCCTCTTATCCGTCGCCGTGGTGGACAGCAATGTCTCTCGTTAATTTCCCCTTCGTGTTCCCGGCACATGCTTGGCCTCCAAATTGAGTAGATAATATCCTATATATGACTTATACCTATATTGTACTGCAAAATCCCGAGACTGTCAAATTCCTGGGTGGGGCGCAGAGAACAGAGGCTACCAGGCGGCATCTGCACTTTGGATCCAATGCTGGTTGCTTATCGCCGAGCATCAGGTCCATCCTCGCTTGTGCGAATGACCTAATGCGTTGGCTTTTCTTTCAGGGCCTTTTCGATGGTCTCGACGATAGCCTGTGCCACTTGATCGATTTCCTCAGTAGTAAAGGCCAGGCTGCTGAAAGGCCCCTGCTTGTTTATGTGCAGATCCGTCTCCAAGTTCAGGTAGACATCCGGGGCGATGCCTATCCCTGCCAGCAATTGACGGGCACACTCGTTGTGACAACCATCAATTACGATCAACGTTTCTATCCGCCGCACTAGGACAGATTGCCGGGGCACTTGGTTCAAAACGGCTGGCAGCGAGCAAACACCCACCAACTCACTGCCGAGCCGTTTCACCACTTCTAGGGCGGCCATCCCAGTCAGTGAGCCGGTGTTAGAACCACCACTAAAGCAGGCAAAAAGCCCCACTTTTGGTAATATTCCTTGCTGTTTCTGCAAATCCATTTTCTCGGCCCTCGGTGTGTGATAGGGAAGGTAAGTGAGCACACAAATCACGGTTTTCCACTGTTGCTCTGTCGCGCTCTAAAGCGGCAGGGCGTCATATCGCCCCCTCTACAAAAGTCACCTGGCAATCACCCGGCAGGAAGATACCTGCCGCCACCTCCATCGCCTTCAGTATCGCAGCGGGCACAATGCAACTGTTGCGGCATACATGTTCGGTAGCCAGCCGATAAACCCGTGTCTCGATCAGTGGGCAGGACATATCTTGGGCCACGTCCACCTTGCCCAACGCCTCGGCCAGGGCTTGGATATGCTCACAAGTGCTCGTGATCTCAAAGGTGACATGTGTTGCATCGGTCTTGCGGGCTTCGATCGTAGTTTCCTGCCCACACTGGCCGGCTTTAACCCAACAGAATGCCACATCTACCTCCGTGAAAACTCGGAGCAATTTGCATGAGCGACAGATTGCTTACCCCGGCGCTCAGAGCCTGGTGTGATCCAACACTGAGGCGGTCACCAAATCTGGATTCCAAAGAAAGCGGTGATAAACTTCACTGCGACGTAAAGGAAGTACACGCCGAAGAGCAGTTTCAGTGTTGCGGGTCTGAAACGCTTGATAAGGGAGGCTCCTACCTGAGCGCCAATGACGATACCCGCTGCAATAAGCAGGCCTGTAGCCAAATGCACAAATCCCTCTGCGAGTTTGATGCCACCGCCGATCACTGTAAGGGGGATCATCGTCGCCAGAGAGGTGCCCATGGTGATATAGACGGGTGCGCCGAAGAGGTAGATCAGTCCCGGAACCAAGGCGTAGCCTCCGCCCAGGCCTGCCAGACCGGTAGCGATCCCGACTATGAAGCCAAAAACTGCCATCACCCAGCCCGAACCCGGAATCGCCCCTCCCTCCCCTTTGGGTGCGGCGCGCTGGACGATCCCTTCGTAGACCATCCGAAGCGCGGGCCAGAGGAAGATCAAGCCGAGGATGAGCCCTAATAGTTTCGCCTGATGCGAGAGTACTGTGAACAGCCACGAACCGAGCAGGACGCCGAGAGTACCGCCGGAGCCCAGCCGCAGAAAAGCACGCACATCCACGTTTCGGCGGACGATGTGGCCATAACCGCCCGAGAGCGCGGTGAAAACCACAGCGAAGAGTGTGGTGCCGACGGCAATTGGGGCAGGATAGCCCATCCAGAAATGGAGGATTGGCAACACTACGCTACACCCGCCTGTGCCGATTAATCCGCCAAGCAAGCCGGCAAAGAACCCGACCACAATGAGCACTATGCCTTTCCCTGCATTCATCGGCGCCACGCCGGGGGCAGTGCCAATTCCCGTTGCCAGCGTCCACACCGTCAGCACGGCGATAATGAGCACCAGCACCACGGTTGGGATTTGCTCATACCACCATGGTGTTGGTTTATCAGAGGATATTCGAGGCTTCATTTTCTTCCCCTTTCTGTTTGTTATCGTCTGCTCACCCAAGCAGTATCAGGTTACAGGAGTCGGCTCAGGGCATCTTCGCCTTTCATCCCTTCGGCCACTCCCAGTTGCTTGGCTTGAGCGGTGCAGGATTCGATGGGCGCGCTCAGTATTTCCTCAAACGAGGTGATACCCTGTACTCTGGCAGCCGCAACCCCTCTTTGTTCCAAGGCGACAATGTCAAAGTTCCGGCACACAATCATCCCCTTGTTCCCAATCAAGACGATGATCGTCGCTTTCTCAGGATTCTGAGGGTTTCCGATGCGCACGCCCACGGCTGTACTTGTGGAGACCTCGACGAATTCAATCTGTATATTTCCCGCCATTTCATCCTCCCTCCTGGCCTACTGAAATTGAAGGCTTCTGGTGCCGTTCTCTAGCGACACTGGGAGTCTCTTTTACTTAATGGGGGTTTGTTACTCCAATGCCTCCTTAGCAATCTTCTGGGCGATGCGATGTACATCCTTTTCGTCAAAGTCGAGGGTGGGTACTTTCTCCACCCCCTCCTTGGCGATGACCGTCTCGTAATCATAGGGGATGCCCAATTTCTCCAACACCTTGCTGGCGCAGCGATTCCCACAGCCGTTGATGACGATGAGTTTCCTGGCCCGCTTGGCAATGTCCACGTGGACCTTCGACTCGGCGGCTATGGCGGTGGTACAGCACATACGTGCCGCTTCTTTAGAGTTCGTCAATTCAACGGCTACTGCGTGACCCACCTGGCCCACACTGGCTGCACCGTCACAAGCCAGGATGATATCCAGGTTTTCAGCTTCTTTGGCGCAGACGGGTAATAGCCTGATGGGTGCTTCCGTTACTTCTGCCATTTCGAATGCCTCCTTACTTTTGTCTTTATATGACTTACTCACTTATTATACTCAACCTGTCAAATCGCTCCTCCATAGCAACGTTGGACTTTGAACTCCGGGGAGAGGGACAGTATAATGAAATTGCAGATCCGTGTATTTCTTTTGTAAGGCCGGGGAAAATGGCAGCAGTAGATCCCTGCTCGCATGACAACGCTCGCCAAGGCGGGTCAAAAATGGAACGCATTACATCGGAGGAGCCAACTGCAGGGGCAGGCCTCTTGCGCGCTGTCCCCTACTTCGCCTGTCTTGATGGCAGTGACCTTGCCGCTGTGATCAGCGTGGCAAGCCGCCGAGAGTACGATCAGGGTCAGATAATTTTTCTGGAGGGCGAACCATGCGCCGGACTGTTCGCAGTAGAGTCGGGACACGTCAAAGTGTTCAAAGTGTCGCCGGAAGGGCGGGAGCAAGTGTTGCATGTTCTGGGCCCAGGGCAGACCTTTAATGATGTGGCTGTCCTCGACGGCGGCCCCAATCCAGCCAGTGCGGCGGCCCTGGAGCCGACAGCCCTGTGGGTCGTGGACCGGAACTCGATGCTGGCCCTGCTCCATCAACACCCCAGCCTGGCCGTGGCTGTCATCGAAAACTTGGCTACCAGAGCACGCCATTTGGTCTCTCTTATAGAAGACCTTTCTTTCCGCAGCGTGTCGGCCCGTTTAGCCCGGCTGCTGTTGCAGCAAGCCAGTGAGGGCGAACGCAGCCTAGAACTGGGGCGTCGCCATTTGATGACCCAGGAGGAGATGGCCGCCCGGTTAGGCACGGTGCGAGAAATGGTGGGGCGCTCGTTGCGCAGTCTCGAAGACGAGGGGCTAATCAGGATGGAGCGCCACCGCATTGTCCTCCTCGATGTGGATGGTCTGCGAGACAGAGCGATGATGTGATGTGTGAATGAGACTAAAGTCACAGACGGGGGGCCGTAGAGGCAGTATAATGAAAATGCAAGCCGAACGGCCCCATTTTCACTGTAGGGAGATGTGGGATGGATGAGGAGATAGTTCTGCCGGTCATTGATCCGCTCAAGTGCGATGGCTGTGGGGTGTGTGTGACTGTCTGCCCGAGCGGTGCATTGGCCATTGAGGACGGTAAGGCAGCGATCGTGCACCCCGAAGCATGCCAATACGATGGCGCTTGTGAGGCTTTTTGTCCTGCTGGGGCGATTGCCCGCCCTTTCGAAATCATCATTGCAGGAGATAGGGGTCGCTAAATATATCCGGCTATGCACTTCAGGATACCCCTCACCCAGAATTCAGGAAGGAAAGAAGGATGATACCGACAGAAGTACTCAAGCATGAACACGAGATTATCCTGATGGTCCTAGATGCGGCTGAACGCGAAGCAGGCCGCGTTCAGGATAGCGGCAAAGTAAATGCGGACGCACTCGACAAGATGGTTGACTTCTTCAGGAACTTCGCCGATCACTGCCATCATGCCAAGGAGGAAAAGCAACTCTTTGCCAAGATGCGGGAACGGGGCATGCCCGGCGATAGGGGACCGATCGCGGTGATGCTCCTAGAGCATGACGAGGGGCGGCGGCGCGTGAGGGCGGTAGCCGAGGCACTCCCACAGGCCCAAAAGGGCGATTCGCTGGCCATTCGTTCATTGCAGGAGAATTTGTCAGCCTATGTTCAACTCTTGCGGGCGCACATTGACAAGGAAGACAACGTTCTATACCCCATGGCGGACCAACTCTTCACCCCAGAGGATCAGCGAGCATTAGCCGAGGCTTTTGAAAAGATCGAAGCCGAGGAGGTGGGGGAAGGAGTGCACGAGAAATATCACCAACTCGCTTATGAACTTGCCGAAGGATAGGGGATATTAGTGGTTAGTCGTCAAATTGTCAAAATCAACGAAGATCTATGTAACGGCTGCGGCCTCTGCGTTACCCCCTGTGTTGAGGGCGCTATCGCGATCGTGAATGGGAAAGCCCGCGTGATGAATGAGGAGTTGTGTGATGGGGCAGGCTTTTGTTTGGCGGTTTGTCCGACTGGGGCGCTCACCATCGAGGAGCGACAGACAGTTCCCTTCAACAAAGCGACCGCTGAAGAACAGCAGAGATTCCGAAGTCCAACTTACATTGCCCAATCGTGCTTCCGGTGTGGCTCGACCGAGGAACAGGCGGTACTTTTGCCGTGTCGCCGACATGGGGAGAGCCTCTGGGTTTGCACTCGCTGCTTGCCATATCTGATCCACGGATGAAGTTAGAAATATGTGGGTCCTTTTAGAGGTATGTTAGCATGGCCTTGTATAAGGGATGTCCGGGAGCGATCACTATCCGCGAAGCATCGCCAGAGTACGTGATCTGTCCCCATTGTGGTCAGGAGACAGAACTCTGGTCTGATGAGAGAATAGGCCATTGCCACCATTGTGGCGCTCCTCTTCTCCGCGAGGTGGGATCATCCTGTATTGACTGGTGCGCCTATGCGAAAGAATGCATAGGCGAAGAAAAATATCGACAACTGAAGGAGAAAGGCGCGGGGCCGTGACCGTTGTGCCTTTGTATGACGAATTCAGCACCGATTACGACCGTTTTGTGGATTGGGAGGCGCGGCTCTCATCCGAACTGCCCTGTTTCGAAGGGCTCTTTGCCAGATATGGAGTGCATCGCGTGTTGGATGTGGCCTGCGGAACGGGGCATCACGCCATCGCTTTGGCGCAACGAGGCTACGATGCGGTCGGTGTGGATCTCAGCGAACCGATGATAGAGCAAGCGCGAAAGAACGCCATCCGCGCTCAACTCGATGTGGTTTTTGTCGTTGCCGGCTTCGGTGAATTGGCAGAGAAAATAAGCGGGAAGTTCGATGCTATCATTTGCTTGGGCAACAGCCTGCCCCATCTGCTCAGCAGAGAGCAGTTACATCAGGCCCTGAGCGATATGGCCGTTATGCTTCGGCAGGGAGGGGTGCTCATTCTTCAGAATCGGAACTACGACCGTATTTTGGCAGAGGAGCAGCGCTTCATGCCTCTGGAGGCACGTGCTGAGAGTGATCGGGAATGGTTGTTCCTACGAGTGTTGGACTTCGGACCGCCGGAACATGATGGCTTGCCTGGCCTGACTTTTCACATGCTAACCGTCCACCGTCAACGGGGGCAGTGGGCTTGTAACGTTCGCTCAGCGAAGCAACGCCCTATTCTTAGTGCCGAACTTGCCAATATCCTTCCAAGGGTAGGCTTCGGTGAAACGAATTTTTACGGCGACTACTGCCTCACCCCATATCACCCTCAGAGAAGCACTGACCTCATTGTAGTAGCCCGCCGAGGGCAAGAAAGTCGGAGATAGCCTGCAGTAGTGCCTCGGGGCGTTCTTCCTGTGGCAAATGACCACATTCTGGGATAACTACTAGGCGTGCGTCCGGTAGTTCCCGGGCCAAGCGGATACTGTGCTCAGTGGGTACAATGCGATCCTGATCCCCGGTGATAACTAAGACGGGAATCGTGATCTCCTCCAATTGTGCCGACAAGTTGAGAGGATGACTAGCCAGGGTGAATTCCCACAGGGCACGATCCCAATCCTCCGCCTGCAAGGGCTTTTTGTAACCCGCTAGGATGTCTGGACTAACTTTCGTCTGATCGTGCCAGGCTAAGCGAATGGTCGTTTCGCCGCCTGTGGCAATGGAACGCACTAGCAATGGGCCCAGATGGCGTGCCTGTGGTGTGTGCAATAGCGGGCGTAACCAAGCGGGTATGCCATCTCCGACGTAGATGGCCGCATCGACCAGAATCAGTGCCTGAACTCGTTCTGGGTGACGTAGGGCGGTCAGAGTGGCCACCGAGCCGCCGGCAGAGTGACCAACCAGCACGGCGCGCTCTACACCCAATGCATCCAGCAAAGCAACGGTTAGATCAGCCTGATATTCAGGGCTGTAGGGGTTCTCGCCTGCCCATTCCCCTGGCATAGGGCGAGCAGTCAGACCAAAACCAGGGCGATCGAAGGCGATGACCGTCCCCCATTGGCCCAGTGGCGTCATGACTTCCCGCCAAGAAAAAATGCTGGCTCCAAAGCCGTGCAGGAGCACCAGAACCGGCTCCCCAGACCCTGCAATTTTGACGTGCACGCGCAGACCGTTGACCTCGATGAACTGACTATCGGGGTCAGCCAGTTGCTCTGGTGCCTGGGTGCCCTCCAGTGGTGGCACAGGGATGAAGAAAGGGCCGACAAGTACGACGGCCAGCAAGAAAACAACTATGAAGAGTACGGTGCGGATGCGTTTTGTCCTTTTGGTAGACAATGAATGCACCTGTAGACGGGAAGAGATGTGGCAAAATCGTTAAGCGGGAGGCCTTGTGCCCCCAACTGCTCAATGGAACCCCTTCTTACCACCCTTTCAAAGCATAGTAGTCATCTAACATTTTCCGCAATTCTTCCCGGGATAGTACCTTTTGCTCAGGCTCCAGTGGTTCCTTATGGAACCGTTCTGGTAGAGCGTCGTCTGCTGGTGTCATTCCCTCCCGCAAATTAAATTCGCGAGCCCGAGTGGTGATATTGCGGGCCATGGCAGCAAGCCCCTCTTTATCTAACTTGAGTCCCGTGAGCACGTAGATGACCTGCGCCAACTCGTCCCACCCGATCAGGTCGCGGTAGAAACGGCAGAAAATCAGTGTGTCGAACAGAGTATGTCGGTCCTCAAAATCGGTCAGGATCTGTGCCTTGCCTTCTATAGCGTCCGGCTCGATCACCCCGGATAACTCGGCCTTATACACCGTTGCCCGCAAGTGACAGGCCCCCCGATCAGACACAGCGTAGGCCAGCCCCATGCCCTTCAATACCCGTGGATCGTAACCCGCCGGTTCCAAACCTTTAACGTGCACAGCGATGTCCTCCAACCCAAGCGCCGCACTGGCTGCCCGCACTCCACCCGACAGCAACTTGCCGATGCCCTCCTGGCGGGCTATCTTCTCCAGCAGTTCTGCCGCTCCCTCGGCGTCGCCGTAATCTAACGCCGGCTTGAACACACCTCGCTGCGACGCTTCCATCACTAGAGCAATTACGTTACCGGCAGTGATTGTGTCCATGCCCAGCCGGTCACATAGTTCATTCAGATAGATGATCTCTGCCAAGTCACTTATCATACAGAGTCCACCGAAGGCGTAGATCGTTTCGTATTCCGGGCCTTCAATGCGCAAGCCGACATGTGGGCCATCAGGCACAGTAGATATCTTCCCGCAAGCCATGAAGCAGCGGTAACAGGCATGGCTCCGAACGTCGAAGCGTTCCAACAGTTTCTCGGCGCTGATTTGAGACCAATGATCCACCCGGCCCTGCGACCAATAACGGGCCGGGAACCCGCCCACCTTGTTGAGCGTGGCTACCAATCTCGGTGTGCCGAACTCGCGATAGGCTTGGGCTCCGGGGTCTTCCCTACCTCGCCGCCGCAATGCGGCATCGAAAGACTGGACCCCCGCAGGGTCGTAAAAGGTCGGCTTGGCTTGCCCATGAAACACGACTGCCTTGACCTTCTTTGAACCCATCACCGCGCCCATGCCAGTGCGGCCAGCATGCCGCCAGTAATTGTTGTTCACCAGCGCAAAGGGCACCAGGTTTTCCCCCGCCGGGCCAATCACGATGGCTTGCGCCCCCGGTACAGCCACGTCTGCCTTCACCCGGTCCTCGGTCGCATGAGTATCCAGACCCCACAAGCCCCTCGCGTCTCGGAACCTCACTCCTTGGTCACTAACCTCGAGATAAACCGGTTCGGATGAAGCACCCTCTAGCAGGATGGCATCGTATCCCGTGGCATTGATTTGCGGGGCAACGAATCCGCCGGCGTAAGATTCGCCGTATAACCCTGTGAGTGGCGATTTGGCGTAGAGGCCGTAGCGACTGGCAGGGGCAAGGCCGGAACCAGTTGCTGGGCCAGTGGCAATGATGAGGACATTTTGGGATGAGAGGGGATCTGCACCTTGGGGCACGTGTTGCAGCAAAAGATATGTTCCCAAACCCTTGCCGCCTAAGTATGCTGCCAGAATTTCATCGGGTACAGGCTCAACGGTTGTTTCTCGAGTGGTCAGATCGATTCTCAAGATACGGTTGTAGAAGCCGTGCATTCCCCTACCTCCCAGTAGACGCTGCTGCCGCAGGATCGAGTTTGCTGTCAATCGAGATGACGAGATAGGCGCTTGCCTTCGAGTGAATCATCGAACCTTTGGTGTCATTGCGGGTTCGCGCGGAAGGGGCATACTATTTCTAGGGAAGATTTGGTTCTTAAGAGCGGTTCTTCTTATTCACCGCAGGGAGGTAATTCAGGATACTTCGTCTTCTGGCTTGGGCCACCACATCAAGTTCCCGGGCCATAGCCCCCGCCGAGATCAGTTTTTCTAACGCTGCCAACCACGCACCGGACTCCACTGGGCTGTGTAAAACGTATCGTCTCTCAACCCGTATTGCTCCCTCTTCGGGACATACCACTTGACAAGCCCCGCAGTAGAGACAGAACCGCTCATCGAGGAGCACTTCTCCCTTCTTGAGAAGCAAGGCGTCGGTGGGGCAGATGTCCACACAAGCCTGACAGCCTTTGGGGCATCGCGTCCGATCCAGATACACGCGCCCGGCCATGGGCTTGGTCACTGAAATAGCCCCCTCTGGACAAGCGACTTCACACTGCATGCAGTAAATGCACCCCTCACGGTCAATGCGCACGTCTAAGATAGTTTTCACGCGCCCTCGGGAGTCCGTTTCAGTCTCCACTTGGATGACCTCTGGCGGGCAGTTCTCACGACATGCCAGTTTACAACTGGGGCGGCAAGCCGCTACGTTTACGCTGATCTCTTTGACCAGGGAGGGGAAAGCCTCATACTCCAGCACGGGGATCTTGGGCTCACCATCTACAGTGATCCGCAGTGCGTTGGTCGGACAGAGGACCACACATTCGCCGCAAAAATTGCACTTGCTCTCGTCAATATCAATGCTTGGGCGCACTACCAGTCGGCCGTTCTCCACATTTCCCCGTTGCAATCTAACGGCTTCTAATGGACAGGCCGCGGAGCATATATCGCAGCCCACGCACTGCTGGCGTAGCCATTCTAAGCGGTGGGAGCGAGTGATCATCCGACGCTCTAAGACAAAGCCGAGTCCAGTCTCTTGTTTGGTAGTAATGCCGCGTTTCACTGTTCACTCCTCAGACCAAGACGTAGTTTGTATAGGGCGTTGGCGAAGTAACAACGCGCGCTATCCCAACGGTTGGTTGATACGTCTAGTACTCGCGTGGTAGGCCCTCCAATTCGGCATAATTGAATATTGGGCCGTCCTTGCAGACATAGAGCGGGCCAACGTTACAACGGCCACATTTGCCAATGCCGCATTTCATGCGCCGTTCCAGCGAAGTATAAACCCTTTCTCTCGGGAACCCCAGCTCATCTAACACGGGCAGCGTAAAGCGGATCATGGCCGGAGGGCCACACATCACTGCATAAGTATTCTCTGGGCTGGGTGCCACTTCCTTCAGAACTGTGGGCACAAAGCCGACCCGCTTCGTCCAGCCAGGAAATTCTGTGTCCACGGTCAAATGCATGCAAACGTCCGTTCGTGCCTCCCAGCGCTCCAGTTCTTCTTTGTAGAGGAGCAGGCCGGGCGTCCGTGCCCCATAGATCACGCTGATCTCTCCGAAGCGGCCACGTTGCTCTGGTTCCAGCATATAGACCAGGAGTGAGCGCAAGGTGGTGAAAGCGAACCCACCCCCGATGATAATCACGCTGTGATTTTCGAAGAGGTCCAGTGGGTAAGCATTTCCTAAAGGCCCCCGCAACCCGACCTCATCGCCCTCCTTCAACTGGTGAAGCGCTTGGGTAACCAATCCGGCTTTGTTAACGGTGAAGCGCAGGGTGCCCCCCCTTTCCGTCGGAGAGGAGGCGATACCTAGGGGTGCTTCTCCCTTGCCAAAAACCGATATCTCGCAAAATTGCCCTGGCATAAAATGGAATGCTGCCTCGTCACTCGGTCTGGTGAAGGCTAAATCAAGGCTTTTCTGCATGCCATCCTCAGTCTCAACGAACACCCGCTGGACACGCATAATTATGGGCAGATAAGGGTTTTCCATTGCTGGGTATTCCTGTCTGGGTTTATCGCGGATTGATATGGTCATGTTGCTTTCGCGGCGGTGATAGCGCCTAATATTTCTCGGATGTCAATATTGACTGGACAACTGATCACACACCGTCCGCAACCAACGCATCCCAATGGCGCACCACCCATCGCCATGTAGTTAAACTTGTGCATAACTCGCTGGCGCATCCGCTCCCGACCAGTAGGTCGCGGGTTGTGCCCCGATGCCTCCAGTGTGTAGACAGCGAATTGACAACAGTCCCAGTTGCGGACTCGTTTTCCGGATGTCGCGTCGCATACCTCATCTACGATGTCGAAGCAATAGCAAGTTGGGCAGACGTAAGCGCAGACGGCGCACCCTAAGCAGCGTTCCTGGAGCGCTTGCCAGATGGGCGCCTCTATCATACCGCCCAGGGCTGACGGCAGGCTGGTTGTATCCGGGAGAGGCGCCATTTGTTTGCGGGCATGGGTGGCTATCCGTTTGGCATCACTGCGCTCTTTTTGGGTGGCTTCGCGGAAATGCGCGGTGCTCAGTAAAGCCTCTCCTCGTGGCGTGAGGGGTTCGGCCAGGTAGCGATCCCCGAGGTCAGTGAGCAACACATCGGCCCCCTCTTTGCCAAAGGGATCTCCCCCCACGGCAGTGCAGAAACAGGTGCTTCGGGGAACGTTGCATCCTAAGGCTACAATGGTCGTCCGTCGGCGCCGGTTCACGTAATAGACGTCTGGTTTTTCCTCCGTGTCGAACACTCGGTCCAGGATGCTAACGGCGCGCGCATCACATGGACGTACGGCCAGCAACACCCTATCTTTCGCCACGTCCTCTATGGGCTCGAGTTTCACATGGCCGTTGTTCATTTCATAGCAGAATAGCGTCTCCGTTTGTGGTAGAAAGACCCCTTTGGCCGACGTCGTGGTATTTGCATAATGCCACTGACCCTCTTTCGGCTCGCGGATTTTCTGAAATGTGATGGCCTCTCCTGCCTCAACCGGTGCATATACTTCGTAGTCTTCTATCAACTTAGCGACGAAGTCTGGCCACTTCTCTTTGGCAATGATCTTCATGTTTTCGGGGCCCCTGCTTCTATTTGGGTAGCGATTTCGCGTTCCTTATCTGATTGGAAGGTAGCCAGTGGTGGAACGGCCTCGGGATTCAATCCGGTCTCGAATTCGAAGAGCTCGCGCACGTCTTCATTCAATCGAGCCATCAGGTACACGAGTTTGATCCCCATCGGGCAAGCGCGCTCGCAGGCGCCACAAGTCACGCAGCGTCCTGTCTGGTGGTAGGCTCGCACTATATGCCAGAATTGCAGGCCACTCGGGGTGACACCAGTCTCTGACCAGCGGGGCATCGTGTGGTCTACAAAACACTCGTTGCAATAGCACATTGGGCATGCCTCACGGCAAGCGTAGCAACGAATACAGCGTTCGGATTCCGATGCAAAATATGTCCAGCGTTCCTCGTGGGAGAGGGACTCGAACTGGTCTGTGAGAATAGACAGGTCTCCTTTTGACTCCACCGGTTTGGCTACGAGCACGTCGTAGATCACTGGGTTGGGATATTCGCAGGCTTGGCAAGAGGAGTGTAGATACTTCCTGCGCGGCAGAATCATCTCGAAGTCCTTTCCGCGCGCGAAAATCCTCTGGCCTTTCACCTCAACCTCTGTGATCTCGCCAGGCACCGCCTTAGCCACTTGACGGCTATCTACCATGCCGTTGCAAGGCACACCAATGATGAAAATCCGATCGCGATCCACTTGCCGCTCTGCCATAAGGGCGACGATCGCTCGTGTGTCGCAACCCTTGGCCACAATGCCTACCCTCTGATCCCTTACCTTAAGCAGGTAGCGAGCTAGATTATTCTCGCAAAAGCCGTTCCACACTAGGGTTTCTACATC
Organism: Chloroflexota bacterium; assembly: GCA_014360825.1. NCBI lineage: Bacteria > Bacillati > Chloroflexota > Chloroflexota bacterium. Next base: position 208,317 of record JACIWT010000003.1, read on the forward strand.
TTCGGGCCTGCGAATAAAGGTCGGCCTTGCCCGGAGAGGTAGAGACCCCTTCTCGAAGCCGATCACAGCCTCAACCTCGCCGCTCTCTAACAAGCGGCGAGCCTCACTTTGAATTCTCCGTGTGATATCCGCCATGCTAACATACTCTTCGAAAGCGCTGAGATTGACCTAATTGGCTCAGATTTTCTGTCATACTCTGAATCAATCTTGGGAACTGATGTCGTTCCGCTTCGTTGACCCAGGCGAATTGAATCCTCTCCGGCTCAATACCCACGTATTCCAAAAAACGTCGGAGAGTGATCAGCTTGCGCTCGCTCAGGTAATTCCCGTCTTTGTAATGACATTGTCCCGGATTGCACCCTACGACAAGAACCCCATCCCGGCCATTTTGCAGCGCGTTGAGGATGAAGAGTGGATTCACCCGCCCGGAACAGGGCACCCGAATAACTCGAATGTTTGGGTTCTCTGCCACACGATCCACTTCCTCCCGATCACTGGGGGTATATAACGACCAGTTGCAGAGGAAAACCAGGAGGCGAGGCTGCCATTCGCTCTCTATGCTCATCGTGTGACCTCCACTGGAATCAGCACCCGCTCACTCAAGCCCCGAATTTGAGCGATGATTTCGTCGTCACTGAAGTCAGTTACATCAATCGCTGCACTCCGACAAGAGGCCCCACACAACCCACAGCCCATGCACAGCGTGGCGTTCACCTGGGCCACCTTTTTCTCTTGCCCCAAAACCCGTTTGGAAACCAGTTCGATGGCATCGTATGGACAAACTTCCACACACACGCCGCAGGCGGAGCACACCCGTTCATTCACTTGTGCTGGGGTCCGCCACGGTCGTTTTCCCTCGCGAATGGCGATGTTGCGGATCGCCCTCATTAACTCGGAAATGCGTACCCCTTGTGGGCAGCGCTCGTAACAATTATCACAGGCTGAGCAGAACCAGACCGCCGGGCTAGCGAGAACCTCATTTCGTAGGCCCAAGACTATCATACGCACAATGCGGCGGGGGTTATAGTCCGCATTCCACCAGCGAATGGGGCAGGTAGCCACACAGGTGCCGCAGGAGAAACAACGCCACAAGTATTCGCCGCCGGGTTCAGCCGCGACCTCTGCTGCAAAGCCTGGATCGTAGCGGTTTGATTTCAGCATGTTGGCATCCTCAGGCGGGCACTAGTTCTGGCTCTTTGGTGACACCTAATACCTCGGCCACCCCGGGCACTTCTGGCCATTTTCTTAGCCGCCGATCAAGTTGTGGCCGCGCTGCCTCGTTCTCCCGGCGGATGGTCTCCGGGTCAAAAGAGCGCAGTGTGGCATCCATCTCCGTGATGACCTGGGCGTATTTCTGGCCTTCGGCAGCGGAAATCCACTCCACTCGGAAGCGCTGCGGGGATATGCCCATTGTTGCTAACTGTTGTGCCAGGCGCTCGAAACGCTTGGCTGCATGGTGTTGTCCGGTGATGTAGTGGCAGTCCTGCGGATGGCAGCCGGAGACCAGCACCATGCCCGCGCCGCGGCGGAATGCTTCGAACACGAAGTCCGCATCCATGCGCGCCGAACACATAACCCGGATACCCCGCGAGGTGGGTGGATACTGGAAATGGCCCGTGCCCGCTGAATCAGCACCACCGTAACTGCACCAGTGGCACATGAAGGCCAGTATCTTTTTCTCCGGACTCTCGGCCAAGAGGGCGTGGATTTGCGCCAGTACTTGTGCATCTGTAAAGTGCATTTGCGTGATGGCGTTTTGTGGACACTCCGCCACACATGCCCCGCAGCCGTGGCATTTGGCTGGAATAACCTCGGCGACCTTTCCGGGTTCGATGACGATGGCGTTATACGGGCACTTGGTAGCACAGATGCCGCACTTGTCGCCTCCTTCTGCACGGATGCACCTATCGGGCCATACACAAGCCACAATGGGCTCGATCTCCCAATAACCAGAAGATAACACTCGGCTGGCTCGCGATGCCGCAGCACTACCCTGGGCGACACTGGATGGAATATCTTTGGGCCCTTGTGCTGCGCCAGCCAGGAATATCCCTTCGGTTGGTGTATCAATGGGCTTTAATTTCGGGTGATATTCCATATAAAAGCCGCTGGGATCGCGCGGTATGGTCAGGACAGAACTCAATTCCTCTGCGTCCGGACGGGGGATCGCTGCGGTGGATAGGACCACCATCTCGCTCTCCACTTCCACCATCTGCCCCAGGCTGATATCCTCAGCCCGGATGAGCAGGTTCTTTGTCTCTGGGTCCTCGATGATGGCCGAGGGTCGCCCTTGGATAAAGCGGATGCCCATATCCCGCGCCCGTTGATAGAATTCCTCATATCCCTTGGCTGGGGTACGGATATCCATATAGAAGATAGCCACTTCCATATCCGGGTATGTGGTCTTAAGGGCGATGGCGTTTTTGATAGTGTACATACAACAGAACCCAGAACAATAAATATGGTAGCGGCTGTCCCTGGACCCAACGCATTGGACAAAAGCGATGCTCTTCGGCGTCTTTTTATCCGAAGGACGTATGACTTCGCCGACTGTGGGGCCACTGGAGTTAGTCAATCGCTCCAGTTCAAGGGCCGTCAGGATGTTCTCGTACCGCCCATAGCCATATTCTTCCAGAGGTGTGGGGTCGAAAACATTGAAGCCTGTGGCCACCAGGATAGTCCCGACGTCTAGATCTATTTCTTCCTCTTTCTGAGAGAAGTCAATGGCATCCAATTTCCCACACGCTTCCACGCATTTGTAGCACTTGATGCAGTGGTCCATATCAATTGCGTAGACTAGGGGGACCGCCTGGGCGTGGGGGACGTCAATGGCTTTGCGGGGAGCCGCGTTGGCCTCAAATTCATTGGGTATCTCAATGGGACATGCCTTGGCACAAAGGCCACAACCATTACAACGGTCGGCTATGACGTATCGAGGCCTCTGGAGCACTTTGACCCGGAAGTTCCCTATGAACCCATCAACTCGTGTTACCTCTGCATTGGAGAGGATTTTGATGTTGGGGTGACGCGCCGCGTCCACCATCTTGGGGGCGAGAATTCATATCGAACAATCCATGGTGGGAAAAGTCTTGTTCAACTGGGCCATCCGGCCACCGATGGTGAGATCTTTTTCCACCAGGTAAGTCTCAAACCCCATGTCACCCAGGTCAAGAGCAGCGCTGATGCCAGCGATGCCGCCACCAATCACCAAGGCCCGTTTGGTAATGGGGACTTTGATCATCTGTAGCGCTGTGAGGTAGCGGGCTTTGGCCACCGCGCTGGCGACCATATCCTTGGCCTTGGCCAATGCTGCTTCTGGCTCGTGTGTGTGCACCCAGGTGTCTTGTTCCCGGATGTTCGCCATCTCCATCAAAAAGGGATTTAGCCCCGCTTCGGCCACGCATTGCCGGAAGGTAGGCTCGTGTAGGCGGACGCTGCACGCTGCCACCACGACCCTGTTCAGATTGTGTTCCGCGATGTCCTTTTTGATTAGATTCTGTCCGGGGTCACCACAAAGATACAAGTAGTCCCGCGAGACTACCACATCGGGTAAAGTGGCTGCATACTCAGCCACTTCTTTGGGAGAGATGACCCCACCGATATTCGAGCCGCAATGGCAAATGTACACACCAATGCGAGGTCGCCCATTTTCGCTCATATCCCTACCTCTCTCGGAATTCATCTCACAACAAATCCCCGCAGGGAGATTACGCTTACTACCTCAACTCCAGGTAGTAATGTGTGGTAATCCACCCTCGCGCGGATGAAGTTTTGGACTTATAGCAACTCTTTCAGTAACTTGGCCACCGCTTCACGGCGAGACTTCTGCGCCACAATATCAGGCGTGGACAAGCTCAGAGCCTCCTTGGGACAGTACGCCACGCACTGCGGTCCCTCCTGATCGGCGCAGAGATCACACATTGCCACGACCTTGGTGGCCGAGTCGAGCATGATCGCTCCAAACTCGCACGCCGAAACGCACCAACCGCACCCGTTGCACTTGTCTTTGTCCACCAAGATAGTGCCTGTCTCCGGGCTTTGCGAGAGGGCGTCTCTGGGGCAGGCGATGACGCAAGGCGCATCCTCGCAGTTGCGGCAGGAGACCGACATCATGACCACCGGCTCGATACGCACGACACGGATGCGGGATTTCAAGGGGTCGAAAACGCCCTCTTTCGTTGCCGAACAAATCAACTCGCACGTTTGGCATCCGACGCATTTGTCGGGATCACAGACGATGTATTTGTGTACCATGTTCAGACCCCCACTTCCTCGGCTATATCTTCCAGTCCCAACTCGATTAACTTTTCCTTCGGAATCAGCCCGTCCTTGGTCCACCCGCGCGCTTCATAATAGTCATCAATTCCAAGGCGCAGTTCTTCTGGAGTGACATAATGTCCCTTGGCGGGCCCGTCGGGAATGGGCTCCTCGGTGAAACGTGGCGGGAGCCAGTCGTCCTGTTTGGTCCAACCCTCGCGGATGTTGAAAGCCTTCTTTAGATTGCACACCCGCTCGCCTAGCGTTCGGAGGTCGTCCGGCGTCATCTCAATGCCCGTGGTCATTGTGTAAAGTCGAGAAACCTCAGCGTGGAAATCTTTGAAGCAGCCGCGCAAGAATTTGCAGAGCATGACGATATCGTAGAGAGAAGCGTATTCTTCCTTCTCTTTGACGATTTTTCCTCGACCTTTCTCCATCTTGAAGCGGTCTACCTCACCCTTGATATCCGCCTCGTAGGCCAGCGAACGGTTGTGACAGCCGCCCCGCGTGCCCACAGCCAGGCCGACGGCAAAGGTCTTCAGGCTGCGAGGGTCATAGCCGCACATCTCAAGCCCCTTGACGTGCATGGCCCATTTCTCGCTCCCCTTGCCGATCTCGGCAGAGGCCCGTTTAACGCCCTCGGCCAAGACATCACCGATGCCATCGCGATGGGCGATCTTGTCCACCAAAGCCACGGCGGCCTCGTGATTGCCGAACTCCATTTCCAGGCCGTCGAAATCTCCTTTGGTCAGGACACCACGCTGGTAGCACTCCATAGCAAAGGACACGGTGACGCCCGTGCTCAGGGTATCCATTCCGTAATGGTCGCATTGGTCAGCCAATTTGATGATGGCGGGGAAGTAATCAATGCCACAATTTGGCCCCAGTGCATAAAGGGTCTCGTAGTCAATGGAAACCCGAGCGCCTGTATATGGCCCTTCTGCTACTGAAGTAACTTGTTCGCACGCGATAGCGCACCCTGAGCAGGCCACGGCCTTCTCAGTGAAGTGTTCGTGCATGTATTCGCCGCTGACCTTCTCGGCTCCCTCGAACGTCGTCTGCTGGAAATTGCGGGTGGGGAGCACGCCAATCCGGTTCATGGCCAGAACGTTGGCCGGAGTCCCCAGGATGCGGTATTTCTCCGTCGCTGATCCCTGCGCCAACTTGATCAGAGGCAAGCAGGCTTTCTTCAAGCCCTCTAGATCCGCCACCTTGATAGGATGCGAGCCTCGGATGGCGATCGCTTTGAGGTTCTTGGAACCCATCACTGCCCCATTGCCGCAGCGTCCTGCCTGACGCCCGCGGTCATTGCCTATACTTGCAAAGCGAATTAGATTTTCGCCCGCGACGCCGATGCTTGAGACTCGTACCGTCTCATCACCGATCTTCTGGCGGATTAACTCTTCGGTCTCAAAACAGCCTTTCCCCCATAAGTCTGCTGCGTCTCGGAACTCGACCAGATCGTCGTCAATGAATATCCAGGTTGGCTTCTCAGCCCGCCCTTTGATCACGATCCCGTCGTATCCGGCTCGCCTCATAGTTTGGGAGAAGTAACTGGAGGCCAGCGAGTCGGCGATGAAACCCGTGAGCGGGGACTTGGATGCCACCCCGTGTTTCGTGCCGACCGGCACAATGGTGCCGCCGAAGGCACTACATGCGAAACACAAGGCGTTATCGGGGCCTAAAGGATCAACGCCCTTTGGCGTGTTGTCGTATGCCAAGCGCGTCGCCAACCCCACGCCTCCCACATACTTCTTGAGGAAATCCTCGTGAATGTGCTGCACCCAGCTCTTCTTAGTCGTTAGGTCAATGTGCAGGATTCTGCCCGTATACGAATACATTTTATCCTCCCGCTTCTTGAAACATTAGGATCAGTTTTTGTCCCTCTTGGACTTGTACGTCCAGGCTCTGCGCCGGACGTTTCCCGTCAATGACGAAAAAATAGGGTGCTACGAATTCGTGGGTCTGCGGTGCGAAGACCTGCCCTATCAATACCGGATATCGGTTCGTCAGTGCCGTCACCACATCGCGGAGGGTAGCTCCTTCGCTGACCTCAATCTCTACCGCCTTCTCTTGGGTCAGGCGTCGGGCGAGGCCGAACATCTCCACAGTGAGTTTCACTCTAGAGATCACCCCCTAGCCCATCCGCTGTGCCATATAGTGGGTCAGATCGGCGACGCGACAAGAATAGCCCCACTCATTGTCATACCAGGCAACCACCTTCACCATGGTCTCACCGATGACAGCGGTGGTGCGACCATCCACAATAGAGGAACGGGTATCGCCTTTGAAGTCCATGGACACCAGCGGCTCCTCCGTGTAGCCCAGGATGCCTTTCAGTTCGCCCTCCGCTGCTTCTCTAAACGCCGCATTCACCTCGGCCGCGGTAACCTTCTTCTGCACCTCACCTACGAAATCCACGATGGACACCGTGGGGGTGGGCACACGTAGCGCCAAACCAGTGAACTTGCCCTTCAGTTCCGGGATGACCAGAGCCACTGCCTCGGCAGCTCCAGTGGTGGTGGGGATGATGTTGAGGGCCGCGGCCCGGGCACGGCGTAGGTCTTTATGGGG